>NZ_PYUK01000020.1:0-129865 GCF_003097365.1 Pseudomonas sp. B1(2018) | reverse complement strand
ACCCCCACCGCCACCGCCACTACCCCCATCCTTGGCCTGAGCACTGGATACCCCGGACAGGTTGTCCGGAATCAGTACGGTAGACGCCGACAGAACCGCGCCAATAGCTACTGCCAGTAAAAGCTTATTGATGTGCATGTCGTTCTCCGTCTTCTTGTTTGAGCCTGGAACGTTGATGAAGCTTGCAACGTGCTGCTTTTTCCCATGGGAACCTGTTAAACACCTCGGCAGGTTGATTTATTCAGTTTGATGGTTGAAGAAATGCAACGGACAGCGCGGCCCTGTTCCAAAAATCAGTGAATACTCGAGGCCAGTTCGAAAATCGGGATATACATCAGGATCACGATCACCCCGATCAACAGGCCGATGAAGGTCATGAGCAAGGGTTCGAACAGCCGCACGAACCATTCGATCCAGCGGCTGATTTCTTCGTCGTAGAAGTCGGCGCTGCGCTCCATCATCTGCCCGAGGTTGCCGGACTGTTCACCGGCGCGCAGCAGGCGCAGGGACACGGGGGTCACCAGTTGATTGAGCTCCAGCGCGGTGGACAACGATTGCCCTTCGCGCACCCGTTCGCAGGCCTGGTCCAGCCGGCCGCGGGAGGCGACGGTGAGCAGGTTGCGGACCATGCCCATGGCGGTGACGAGGGGAATGCCGCCTTGCAGCAGAATGCCCAGGGAACGGTAGAAGCGTGCCAGCTCATACATGAAGATGCGCTGGTGCACCGCGGGGAGTTTCTCGATCACCCGGTCCAGCCCCCGCCGAAAGGCCGGTTGGCGCTTGAGCAGGACGAGGGCGACGATGATGGCCAGCAAGCCACCGAAGAATTCGCCCTGGTGGGCGTGAAGGAACATGCCGCTGCTCATCAGGATCTGCGACAACCACGGCAGGTTCGACCCAAGCCCTTCGAACACCAGGCTGAAGCGCGGCACGACGTAGCCCATCAGGAACAACACCACGCCGCCGCCCACTACCAGCAACAGCATGGGGTAGATCGACGCACTGATGATCTTCTGGCGAACCTCGTCCATGCGCTGTCGATAGCTGACATATCGGCCCAGGGCATCGCCGACGGCGCCGGTCTTCTCGCTGGACTGCACCAGCGCCACGTACAAAGGCGGGAAAATGGCCGACAACTGGCCCAGGGCCTGGGAAAACGATTTGCCCTCGTAAAGCAGGCGCACCAGCTCGCTCAGGGTTTTGCGGGCTTGCGGCGCGTTTTCCTTTTCCGCCAGGCTTTCCAGCGCATCGATCAACGGCAGGCCGGCGTTGAGCAAGGTGGTCAGCTCCTGGCTGAACAATACCAGGTTGAACGTCTCGCGCCTTTGCAGGCGCAACGCGCGCCAATGTCGCTCGGCGTGCAGGCTGACCACCCGCAGGCCTTGGTCCTCGGCGATGCGCCTGGCTTCGCTTTGCCCCGGCGCATCGACGGTCATTGAGACGACACCGGCCTTGCCGACGGCTTTGAGATGAAAGCGCATGGTCGCCATATCCGTCAGTTCCAGTTGGTGACTTCGGCGTTCTCGCCTTCGCCGCCGGGTTGCCCATCCTTGCCCATGGACAACAGGTCGTACTCGCTGTTTTCACCGGGATAGCGATAGCTGTAGTTGTGGCCCCAAGGGTCTTGGGGAAGTTTTTTCTGCAGGTACGGGCCGGTCCAGCGCGGTTCGTCGGCGGGGGCCGTGACCAGCGCCTGCAAACCCTGTTCGGTCGACGGGTAATGGCCGACCTCCAGGCGGTAAATGTCCAGGGCTTTGCTCAAGCCTTCTATTTGTGCCTTGGCCACTTTCACTTCGGAACGGCCCAGTTGGGCGAAATACTTCGGCGCGACGATGCCAGCCAACAGCCCCAGCACCACCAGCACCACCAACAGTTCGAGCAGGGTGAATCCGTTTTGGGATCGCCGGGCATAACGCAGATGCTGATTCATGATGACCTCGCACGGTAGGCAGCAGTGTTGCCAGTTGCCATGTAGTTGTTGTCATTCAACAGCATGCAATTGCCATGCTCATGCTTGGTGATCCTTCTGCACCCCCCGTGCTACGGGCCTTCTCACTTACGGCACAGTGCTTGCGTATGGCTGTTGCACGACTGGCCATTGGGGCATTACCCCCATTTTTCGGGGCCGGGAAGGGGAGGTCTAACAATGAAATCACTCACCACCGGGTTGCTGGGTCTGCTGGTCTTGACCGGCGCCGCACAGGCCGATGTGTTTGTTTCCGTGGACGCCAATGGCAGCTACGTCCTGTCCAATGTCCACCGCCCCGGACGCCACTATGAACGGGTGATCCGTGAACCCGATGCGCCGGTCGTCAGCCTCGACCAGCAACCGCAGATGATCGCCGCGCAACCCTACGCCGAACTGGTGGCGGCGGCGGCCACGGCCAACGAACTGCCGGCGGCGCTGTTGCACGCAGTGATCAAGACCGAGTCGAGCTACAACGCCCGCGCTACCTCACCCAAGGGCGCTCGCGGACTGATGCAGTTGATGCCCGACACCGCCCGCGAAATGGGCGTGACCAACGTCTACGACCCCAAGGCCAACATCCAGGGCGGCGCCCGCTATCTCAAGCGTCTGATGACGATGTTCGACAACGATATCCGCCTCGCCGTAGCGGCCTACAACGCCGGCCCGCAAGCGGTGCTCAGCCGTGGCAACGTGGTCCCGCCGTTCGCCGAAACCCAGCGTTATGTGCCCAACGTGCTGAACCAGTATCGGCGTTTGCAGGGGTTGTCCGCGGATGCGCCGCTGTGATCGAAACCGCGGGGGCGATTTTCCCCAATAGTGGGGAATTGTGGCCCCGGCGAAAAAGTGGGGGATTGGGTGGGGAATATCCCCCCCGGATTATTAAGTAGTAGTTATAACTTACTGAATAATAACGTTATTTTTTGTGGCATGCGGATTGCTCTCGACGATTTGTCGTGAAGTTTTCCCTGCAAACCCGTAGCGAGGCCCGAGACCATGGTCGGTATATCCCACGCCCCGTCCCTGATTAATTTGCTGCTGTTGGTGACTTCGATGCTCGGTATCGAGATTGCCAGCGCAGCTGCACGTTGCGAGCGCAACCTGGTGGCCAACGTCGTGGCGTTCGATCAGCCGCTGATGTTCAACCGTCTGGGGGCGCAAAACGTCAACGGCATGATGTTCGCGCTGCGTCGCGATGTGGTCGATGACCATGACATTTCCCTCGCCCAAGGGGGCGCAGCAGTGCCGGGCAAGGTTTCCCTGCGGCCCGACAAGCGCCCGCGTCCGCTGGTGTTGCGCGTGGCTGCCGGCGATTGCCTGACCGTCAATCTGCAGAACCTGCTGGCCTATCAGGCCAACCCGGGCAGTCATGAAGCGTTTGAGCAAGAGGGCGAGCAAGAGGGTGGCCAGGGCGGCAATGCCGAAGCCTTCAAGGCCGATGAGCAGGTGGCTGACCGTCATGTCGGTTTCCAGGTCAACGGCCTGCAGGCCGTCAACAGCATCGATGACATCGCCTCCTATACCGGACGCAACGCCAACAGCCTCGTCGCCCCCGGCAGCAGCCGTTCCTACACGTTGTACGCCGAACGCGAAGGCGCGTTCGACGTCAGCAGCCGTGGCGCGACCTTCGGTGGCGAGGGCGCGGCGGGCAACAACGCCAACGGGCTGTTCGCCCAGGTCGTGGTCGTGCCCAAGGGCGGACGCACTTACCGCAACACCTTGACCGAAGAAGAAATGCGTCTGGCCAGCACCGGACGTACGCCGGCCGGTCAGCCAATCGTCGATTATCAGGCGCGCTACCCGCAGCGCGAGCCGTGGATTCGCGAAGGCAAGGCCGGTACGCCGATCATCAATATGGTGGACGGCAGTGAGATCATTTCCGGCGAAAGCGACGCGATCGTGATGGGCAGCAACGCCGACGGCAGCTTCCCGCCATCAACCTATCCACTGGAAGCCATGGGCAAGCGCAATCCGGCGCTGCCGAACCGGCTGGAGCCGTTCCGCGATTTCGCTTCGCAGTTCCAGGATGAAACTGCCGTCACCCAAGCCTTCCCGGCGTACTTTGCAGACCCGGTGATGGGCCATGTGCTGGAGCCGACCCGCGACTCGTTCATGATCAACTACGGCTCCGGCGGCATGGGCGCCGAAGTGGTCGCCAACCGCCTGGGCGTGGGACCGATGCACGATTGCCTGTCTTGCGCCTATGAGGAGTTTTTCCTCAGCTCGCACACCGTGGGCGACGTGGCGATGCTGGTGGACGTACCGGCCAACGCCGGCCTGGAAAACATTCGTCCAGGCGAGGTGCCGCGTGCCGATCAGGTCGGGGTCAAGGCGACCATGGCGCTCTATCCGTCGGAACCGTCCAACGTCAATCACAGCTACATCGGTGACTTCGTCAAGTTCCGCAACACCCACAACGGCTACGAACACCACATCTTCCACCTGCACGGGCATCAATGGCTGTACAACCCGAACGATGACAACACCGATTACCTGGACGCCCAGGGCATAGGCCCGGGCTCCGGCTACACCTATGAAATCGCCAACGGTGGTTCGGGTAACCGTAACCGCGTAGCGGGCGATGCGATCTACCACTGCCACTTCTACCCGCACTTCGCCCAGGGCATGTGGGCCATGTGGCGGGTGCACGATGTGTTCGAAGAAGGCACCCGGCTCGAAGTGTCCCAGCAGGGTGCAGACGGCTTCCACAAACAACCCTATGCGCTGCGCAACGGCAAACCGGCGGCCGGTGCGCGGGCCTTGCCCGATGGCGAAATCATCGCCGGTACGCCGATCCCGGCGGTCGTGCCGTTGCCAGGCAAAGCCATGGCTCCCATGCCGGGCAAGGTCGTCGTGGTGCCGAAAATCGGCCAGACCCTGATAGCCGCTGGCGAAGATGATGACGGCGGCAATGGCGGTGCCGGCGGTACCCAGGCCATCGGCTCGCTGGCGCTGGTCGATCGCAGCGAAGCCAACCGCAACGCCGACGGCAGCCTGAAAAACCCCGGTTTCCCCTTCTGGATCGGCGGCATGGAAAGTTCGGTCGGCCAACGCCCGCCAACCCCACCGCTGGACATGCTCGACGCGGCCAAGGCCCAGGCGCTGAAAACCAGCGGCAACGGCCTGTGGGCCAACCTCGACCCGAACCAGTCCGGTGGCTGGGACGGTGGCCTGGGGCGCCATGCGCTGGACGGCGTGTCGGCCGGTGGCGAGGCGCACACGGTGACCACCTCGCTGGACTTCTCCAAGGAAGTGAAGCGGGCCAAACCGATTTACCTACCGGAAGAGGGGACCGAAGTCGAACAGGCAGCCATGGCCTTCCACGCCAAAAAGGACCACCCCAGCTTTGCCGTGCTGCCGGGCAAACAGGTGGTTGCGCGCAACTTCCGCACCAATGGCGCCTTGCCGATTGCCGGTGCGCCGTTCTACGAGCCCTGCATGGATGATCGGGCCAAACGCCTGACCAGCAGTGCCGGCAGCGGTGAATACCATAGTGGCGAGCGCATCGACGGCATGTCCTTTACTGGCTCCTCGACTTTCACCGCCGACCGCCCGCGCATCTACAAGGCGGCCAACATCCAGTTCGACGCGGTGTACAACAAGGTCGGCTACCACTTCCCGCAGGCGCGCATCCTCGCGTTGTGGGAAGACGCCTGGCCGGTGATCACCAAGCAGCGTCCGCCGGAACCGCTGGTGATGCGCATGAACACCTTCGACTGCGTGCAGTACCAGCAAACCAACCTGGTGCCGGCCACCTATGAGATGGACGACTATCAGGTGCGCACCCCGACCGATGTGATCGGCCAGCACATTCACTTGCCGAAGTGGGACCTGACGTCCGCCGATGGTTCGTCCAACGGCTGGAACTACGAGGACGGCGTGCTTTCCCCGGGTGCCGTGGTGGAACGCATCCATGCCATCCGCGCGTTCAACCAGTGCCAGGGCACCGACCCGCGTGACGGCACGCCCGCCTGCCCGGTGGCCAAGGCGCATCCGTTCTTTGGTCAATATGGCCGGGCGGACTGGATGGGCGCGCGCACGGCGATGCAGCGCTGGTTCATCGATCCGGTGATCAACACCAAGGGTGTCGACCGTGGCCTGGGGACCATTTTCACCCACGACCACCTCGGCCCGTCGACTCACCAACAGATCGGCCTGTACGCCACCGTGTTGGCCGAACCCGCCGGTTCCACCTGGTTCCACGCCGAAACGGGCGAGCCGTTGTACAGCGGCGCGCGCTCGGACGGCGGGCCGACTTCTTGGCAGGCGGTGATATCGACCGGTGACCTGGACAACGACGGCAAGAACGACAGCTTCCGTGAGTTCTTCCTGGAGTACAGCGACTTCCAGCACGCCTACGAAGCCGGTGTGTACGTCGGCGCCGGCCCCAATGGCGTGCCCAATCCGCAGGCGTTCCCGGCGACATCCGACAGCTTCCGCTATGCGATCAATCCGCCCGTGCGCAACAACGCCGGCAACCTGCTCGAGTCGGTAGTCGAGGCCCGTGGCGGCATCAAGTCTGGCTGCCCGAGCCGGCCATGTCCGCAAGCGATCTCGGTGGATGACCCCGGCATGTTCGTGGTCAATTACCGCAACGAACCCCTGGGCCTGCGGGTGTTCGACCCGAACAAGGTCGGCCCGGACGGCAAGCGCGGCATGCAGGCCGACGGCCTCGGCGGCGACCTGTCGTTTGCCATGCAAAGCCGTACCGACCGTGCGATCCCTGCGATGAACCTGGCGCCGAACCTGGTGACTTCGGCCACCGGCCCGACCGGCGGCACTACGCGGTTCCCGCCACACATCAACCGTGGCGGTGCGGAACCGGGCGACCCGTTCACACCGATGCTGCGCACCTACACCGGCGACAACGTGCGGTTGCGGGTGCATGCCGGCGGCCATGAAGAGGAGCACAACGTCACCCTGCACGGTGTGAAGTGGCTGCAAAGCGGCACCGGCTATGGCAACAGCTCCAACTCGGGCTGGCGAGCATCGCAAATGGTCGGGATTTCCGAGCAGATGGGCTTCATTGCACCGGTGTCGATGCTCTCCAGTTCCGCGGCGACCACGGGTGACTATCTGTACTCGATGGATGCCTCGATCGAAGGCTACTGGAACGGCATCTGGGGCGTGATGCGCAACTACACCGCGCAACGCAGCGATCTGTTTGCCCTGCCGAACAACCCGAAACCGGCGGGCACGCGCAACACCGTGGCGTTTGACGGCACTTGTCCGCGGGTCGGCGCCAACCCGAACGGCATGGGTACCAGGCCCACCGTGCAGCGCAACTACGAGGTCGTGGCGGCGCTGGCCAACGACATCCTGAGCAATCCGCTGGGGTTGTCGATCGGTGACCCCGAGGGACTTGGCCAGCATGTCGGCGGGCCGTTGAATCCGGCGGGCGGTACCCTGGTGTTCAACTCGCGAACCGTGAGCATTCCCCGGGTGACGGTGACCGATCCCGAGGACGGCGAAACCATCACCATCGGTGGCCAGAGCGGGCCGATCCATGACCCGACCGCGATCCTGTACGTGCGCAAGGCCGACCTCGACCCGAGCACGGGCAAGCTCAAGCCGGGGGTGCCTGTCGAACCGCTGGTGCTGCGCGCAGCGGCCGGGGATTGCATCAATATCACCCTGGAGAACCGTCTGCCGAGCGTGATGCCTGACCTGGCGCAGACCGCCATCCTGCAGGGGCTGGTCAAGCGCAATCGCAATGACGGCAACGGCTCGACCACCTTCAACAACAACCTGCTGCGGCCCTCCAGCCATGTCGGCCTGCATGCGCAATTGCTGGCCTACGACATCACCAAATCCGACGGCGCCAACGTCGGCGTCAACCCGATCCAGACCGTGCCACCGCGAGTCGGCAACAGCGGTGCCTACCCGACCCGTACCTATCAGTACTACGCCGGGCACCTGGAGCGTGAAGGCAAGCCGGTGACCCAACTGGGCCGCAACGTCGACAACATCAACGCCACGGCGGTGGAGTTCGGCGGCTTGAATTTCACCCCGGCGGATGTGATCAAGCAGCCGCAAAAAGGCCTTGGCGGTGCAATGAGTGTGCTGCCGGCCGGCGCCACCTGGGTCGAGGACGCCAAGCGTGCATCGGCCACGGTCACGGCGACGGGGCAGGCGGTCTACCGTGACTTCGCGATGGTCTGGCAGCGCGCCTTGAACCTGCGCTGGGCGAATGGTCGGCCGGTGGAAGGCATCGCCTCGGAAGGCATGGGCGTGCCGAACGATCCGAAGGACAACGCCGGCATGGCCATCAACTACAAGACCGAGCCCCTGTGGTATCGCTACGGTCTCGCTCCGGATGCACCGTTCGGCCGCGCGGACGGCTCTGGTTATGGTGACGTGCCCAATGCCCACATGGCCTACAGCAACGCATTGGTGGGCGGCGATCCACAAACGCCGGTGTTCTACGTGAAACCCGGGCAACCGTTCCGCACCCATGTGCTGATGCCGACCGGCGGCAGTCGCGGCTCGACCTTCCAGCTCGATGGTCACCTCTGGTCGGTCAATCCGTACCTGGCGGAGAAGAGCGATGTCGACGGCTATCCGATGTGGACCCCCGGCGTCGGTTCGGTGCGGTTCGGCCTGAACCCGATGTCGATGTACATCGGCGCACGCGAAAGCGTGCTGCCGGCCGCCCACTTCAGCGCCATGCACCCGAGCGCCGGCGGCAGCAATGCGATTGCCGGGGATTACCTGTTCCGTGACAACGCGTCCTTCGGCAACACCGCCGGTCTGTGGGGCTTGCTGCGGGTCACGAATGAACCGGCGCCGACAACGGCACCAACACCGTAGGAAAGGACAGTAACGCAACACCTGTGGGAGCGGCCTTGTGTGGCGAGGGGGCTTGCCCCCGTTCGGCTGCGAAGCAGTCGTAAAAAACGCTACATGCGGTGTGTCAGGCGGATGCAATTGTGGATTTAGGGGGCCGCTGCGCAGCCCAACGGGGCGGTGCGGCGATCCGACAAGCCCCCTCGCCACATGAGTGACCAAAAAGGGACAGGTAGGTTCTGAAGAGGAGATGCGACATGGACAGGACCATCAAATTCGTTGGCAGCGCGCTGATCGTCGGCATGGCGCTGATCGGGATCGGCGTGTGGCGAACCGCGCCTGCGAACATGCTCAGCGAGGTCGCCTTGCCCGACACCTGGGGCGACCGGACGCTGGAGCGTGACGGGATCTCGGTGGTCCTTGATGTCAAGCCACTGGCCGAGGACGGCGTATTGCGTGAGGGCGGTTTCGCCGACGTGCAATTTCGCGTGACCGACAAAGCCTCGGGCCAACCCTTGTCCGGCGTTTCGCCGGGCGCCTGGCTCGACCCGCAAGCAGTCGCCGCCGACCAGGCCCAGGGCCGCGACAGTAGCTGCAAGTCGCGGGTCGGCACCTTCCTCAAATCGAACATCGGCGCACGCCCCCTGCTCGATCTCAACAGCTACTTCCTGCTGGTGATGAACCGTGACGCCAGCGTCTCGGTGATCGATCCGTCGGTGTCTGTCGGCGGCATCACCAGCACCCTGGCGCGCATTGAGCTGAAACAGCCGCCGATGGACTGGGTGACGCCAAAAGACAACAAACGGGTGTTTGTCTCGATGCCCGCCGCCGGCGAGGTGGCGGTGATCGACAGTCAAGAGTTCAAGCTGATCGACTCGGTGGTTGCCGGCAGCAATCCGGTGCGCGTGGCGCTGCAACCGGACGAACGCCTGCTGTGGGTCGGCAACAACGCCAAGGCCGACGGGCAATCCGGGGTCACGGTGATTGACGCCGCCAGCCTCAAACCCCTCAAGCACCTGGCCACCGGGGCCGGGCACCACGAAATCGCTTTCAGCAAGGACAGCCGTTTTGCCTTTGTCACCAACCGCGACGATGGCACGGTGAGCATCGTCGACATCGCCAGCCTGAGCATCAGCAAACAACTCAAGACCGGTTCGCACCCGTTGTCGGTGAGGTATTCGCCGTTGTCCGGCGCCGCCTATGTGGCCGATGGCAAGGATGGCACGGTGACCGTCGTCGATGGCAACAGCCAGTCGGTGCGCCGGGTGATCAGGCTCAAGCAGGGCCTGGGCCCGATGGGCTTCAGCGCCGACGGTCGTTTTGGCATCGTGCTCAACACCCTGGAAAACCAGGCCGCGGTGATCGACACCGCCAACGACGCGTTGATCCATGAACTGAACGTCTCCGCCGAGCCCTGGCAAGTGGTGTTCACCAAGGCCTATGCCTACGTGCGCGGGCTGGCTTCGCCGAAAGTCACGATGATCAACCTGGCCTCCCTCGGCGAGGGCCGCACGCCGATCATCCAGGGGTTCGAGGCCGGACCCCAGGCACCGCGGATGGCCGGTGACCTGCCACTGGCGTCGAGCCTGGCGGTCTCGCGGGACGACAACGCGGTGTTCGTGGTCAACCCGGTGGACAACACCACCTACTTCTACGCCGAAGGCATGAATGCGCCGATGTCCGGCTACCCCAATCGCGGGCAAGTGGCGCGGGCAGCACTGGTTATTGACCGCAGCCTGCGGGAAATCGAGCCGGGGCTTTACAGCTCGCGGGTCAAGCTACCGGCGGCGGGGCGTTTCGACGTGGCGTTCCTGCTCAACCAGCCGAACATCATCCACTGCTTCAGCACCCTGGTGGAGGAGGACAAGCGGCTCGACCAGCACCGTGGGATGCCCAGGGTGGAGTTCATGCTCGACAAGTCCACCGCTGACCTGGGCAGTCCGTACCTGGTGCGCTTTCGCATCGTCGAGGGCAAGCAGAAGGCTCAGCGCAGCGGGGTCAAGGATGCTCAGGTGCGCTACTTCCGCGCCCCGACCTCGCGACCACAGGAGGTTGCCGCGCTGGAAGTCGCCGACGGTGTGTATGAAGCCCCGGTAACCCTCGACCAGGACGGTGCCTGGTACCTGCACGTGCGTGCGGCGTCCCTGGGCTCGAGTTTCGATGACAAGACCTTTGCCAGCGTCCGGGTCGTACCCGGCGATACCCACTAAGAGGAAACTGACATGAACCGATTCGCACATCGCGGCTTGCTGACGTCCTGCCTGTTGGCCATCGGTATCGGCCAGGCGCTGGCTCATTCGACTGACGAGCACGCCGGGCACGACATGGCCGCCAGGAAGGCCGGCCAGGAGACCGCCCGGATCAAGATTGCCGACGTGGCCTTGCTGGACCAGAACGGCAAGGTCGTCAGCCTGGAAAAAGACCTGGTGAGCAACAAGATCGTAGTCATGGGGTTCATCTACACCAGCTGCACCACGGTCTGCCCGGTGGTGTCCTCGATCATGGGCAAGGTGCAGAAACAGCTGGGTGCGCGGGTCGGCACCGAGGTGCAACTGGTGTCGATCAGCATCGACCCGCAGCGTGACGATCCCCAACGCCTGAACGACTACGCCCGCACCTTCCAGCAGGGGCCGGGCTGGAGCTGGCTGACCGGTTCGCCGCAGTCGGTCAATGCCACCCTCAAGGGCCTGGGCGCCTACAGCGGTGACTTCAAGAACCACTCGCCGCTGATTCTGGTGGGCGACGGCAACAACCGTTTCTGGACCCGCTATTACGGTTTCACCGACCCGACGGAACTGGCCCGGGCCGTCGAGAAACTCAGTGGTGAACGCAACGTCCACGCCAAGCACACTGCCATTGCCATGGAGCAACAGCCATGAGAGCCATCGACTGGTTTGCCCTGGGCATCTGCTACTGCATTTTCAGTTCAGTGGCGTTTGCCCACGAAGGGCATGAGCAGACCTCCGCGCCCGCGGTTGACGCCGCGCAGCCGTCCAGCGGCACCCACGACGCGAAGACCTGGTTCACCGACACGCCGTTGCAGGACCAGAACGGCAACACGCTGCGCTTCTACAGCGACACATTGAAGGACCGTGTAGTACTGCTCAATGTGATTTTCACCAGTTGCAACGATGCTTGCCCGCTGATTACCCGCAAGCTCAAGGAAGTGCGTGAAGTGCTCGGCGACAAGGCCGACGGCATCACCTTTATCTCCCTTACCAGTGATCCGCTGCGGGACACCCCGGCGGTACTCAAGGCTTACACCTTGAAACAGGGCGTCGATGGGCCCCACTGGTTTTTTCTTACCGGCGACAAGGCGCAAATGGACCTTGTATTGGGTCGCATCGGTCAGATCGTGCCGACCCCCGAGCAGCACTCCACCCAGTTGATCGTCGGTGACGTGGCGAACAAGCGCTGGAGCAAAATCCGTCCCGATGCCCCGGCGGCCGCCATTGCCCAGCGCCTGCAGCTGCTGGCAATGCCCGTGGCCGGACGCTAGCCATGGCCATCAATACTGCCCTCGTCCTTGGCCTGCTGCTCTTCGGCGGCTTCACGCTCAGTGTCCAGGCGCTGCCGCTGAGCCTCAGCGAAAGTGCCGGCAAGCGCCTGTACCGCGAAGGTGTATCGGCCAGCGGCGAGCCGATCATGGCCCGGGTCGGTGCATCGAACATGGTGCTGCCGGCCACCAGCCTGCCGTGCGCCAACTGTCATGGCGAAGACGGCCTCGGGCGGCCGGAAGGCGGGGTGCGCCCACCGGACCTGAGTTGGTCGCGGTTGGCCAGTAGCCATGGCCAGCAGCACATCAATGGCCGCAGTTACCCGGCCTACAGCGACAGCACCCTGGCGCGGGCGGTGCAGGAGGGGCGCGACCCCGGCAATAACCGGCTCGATCCGTCGATGCCACGGTTCGTGTTGTCGATGAACGATCAGCGCAACCTCACGGCGTACCTCAAGCGCCTGGCCGAAGACCGCGATCCGGGCCTGACCCCTGACAGTCTGCACCTGGGTACGTTGCTGCCAGGCACCGGGCCATTGAGCGAGGAGAGCGGCACGGTGGCGGCGGTGCTCAAGGGCTGCGTGACGCGTATCAACGAGGCGGGGGGCATTCACGGGCGGCAGTTGCGCTTGACCATCCTCGACCCCGGCACCGATCGCGCCAGTGCCGAAAAGGCGCTGGACCGATTGATCGATGAGGAGCAAGTGTTCGCCCTGATCGCCCCGCTGGCGCCGGCATTGGACGTGGACCTCGCCGTGCGTCTGGAACGGGCCGGCATTCCGCTGATCGGGCCGCTGTCCTTGCAGGGCACGCCCCACGCCAGTCCGCAGATATTCGAACCACTGCCGGGGCTTCGCGAGCAATTGATCGCCCTGGCCGATTACGCCAGTGCCAGCCTGCGGGTGCTTCAGGGGCCGACGCTGATCGCCTATCCGGACGAATCCGGCCAACGGCTGGCGGCGCAGGAACTCGGCCAGTACTTGCAGGGGCACGCCTGGCAAAAGGTGCGCCTGCAAGCCTACGACCCGAGCGGGGAAGATTTGCCCCTGGGCTCGCGCTCGGTGTTTTACCTGGGCACCAGCAGCGGCTTCAGCCGACTGGCCGAGCGCCTGCAAACGGCGGGGCAGGTGCCTTACCTGTTCGCCACCTCGAACCAGGTGGCGGGCAATCTGACGCAGGTGCCCAGCGGATTTTCCCGGCGGGTGTTCCTGGCCTATCCGTTCGTGCCCAGCGACTGGACCCAGGCCGGGCGCCTGGCCCTGACCCAGTTGCGCGAACACCAGGGCCTCGGTGGCCAGCACGCGATACTGCAAGTGGGCGCTTTCAGTTCGATGATGCTGCTCAGCGAAGGCATGAAACAGGCCGGGCGGGATGCCAGCCGCGAAAAGCTGGTCAGTGCCCTGGAAGGCCTGCATGACTTCGATACCGGGCTGACGCCCCTGATGAGCTTTGGTCCTGGCCGACGCCTGGGTTTGAGCGGTGCCCATATCGTCACGGTGGATCTGCCGGACCAGCGATTCTATCTGGTCGCCCCCTATAAACCTGTGGTTGCCACGCCATGACCGGAGGCCGATCATGAAACTCAACACTGTGCTGGTCCTGCTGACGCTATGGGCACCCGTGGCGTGGTGCAGCAATGGTCCGGCCGCGGCGCGGGTCAATGGCGAGGAAATTTCCCAACTGCGCCTGGAGCGCTACTTCGCCGAATACCTGGAAGACCAGGGCCGGGCGGTAGGCAACATCCGCAATCCGAAAGCCTACAGGCAACTGCGCAAGGCCGCACTGGATGCCTTGATCGATCGCGAATTGCTCTGGCAGGAAGCCGTCAAGCGCGGCGTGGTGATCAGTGATGCTGTGGTCAAGGACCAGATCGATCAGACCCGTCAGGCCATGGGCGGAACCGAGGTGTTTGCCAGGCGTCTTGAAGATGCCGGTTTCGATGAGGCCGGTTACACCGAATACATCCGCCGTGAACTGGCGGCCCGGCAAGTGTTCAATGACCTCATCCAGACCGCCGGGCCGGACGAAAAACAGGTCCGGGCGTTCTACGAAGAACACCGAGACGAGCTGAACCGGCCCGAAGAAGTGCAGGCCCGGCATATCCTGGTCAAGGTAGCGGCCGGTGCCGACGCTTCCACAGTCGAGGCTGCGCGGCTACGCTTAATTGAAATAAGGGCGTCCATTGTTGCCGGGGCCGATTTCGCCAGCGCTGCCCGTAGCGGGTCTGAAGACACGTCGGCCAGCGAAGGGGGCGACCTGGGCTACTTTCCCCGTGGACGGATGTTGCCGGAGTTCGAGGCGGCCGCGTTTGCCCTGGCGCCGGGGGCCATCAGCGAACCCGTACGCACGTCGGTGGGCTGGCATCTGATCTATCTGGAGAACCACAGGGAGGCGACCCATGTCCCGGAGGAGCAAGGACTTGAGACGGTTCGGGCTTATCTTGCCCGGCAGCACCAGGTACAGGCTCGCTCGCAGGCATTGGCGCAATTGCGTTCGCGCAATCGGATCGAGCGGATTGATGATGACTAGGGGTGTTCCCCAACAGTGGGGGAAAAACGTCAATGCCCATTCGATCGCTTTCCCCGTTTTTGGGGGATGGGATTGCTGTACGAAAAGGCATTGTTTTTAAATTCAAGGACATGAAGACCTAAAATTACCGGCGCTCAGTCTGGCATGAAGTGTGCGTTAGTCCTCTCAGGGCACGCGCTCCGCCAGGTTCAAAACCCGGACCTGCGGTTTCAAGGAGTCGACCTTGTTAAACAAAGTACTGGTTGTTGATGACGAACAGCTGCTGGCGGAAAACCTCCAGGGTTACCTGCAGGCGCAAGCGCTGGAAGTCCGGATTGCTCACGACGGTGCACATGGAATCGCCGAAGCAGACGATTTCGCACCCGATGTGATGGTGTTCGATTACCGCTTGCCGGATATGGAAGGCTTTCAGGTGCTCGATGCCGTCCGCCAGAACAGGAAGTGCCATTTTGTGCTGATCACAGGGCATCCAACCGCGGAAGTTTGCGAGCGGGCCCGGCTACTGGGAGTCAGCCATATCCTGTTCAAACCCTTTCCGTTGGCGGAATTGGCCCGTGCAGTGCTTGATCTTCTGGGCAGGCGGCGCGAGCCCAGGCCGGGTGTGAGCACTTCCGAAGGATTCGTCGAACGACGCCAGAGCAGGACCGAGAGTTTCCCGCTGCAGTTGTACGACGGTAGTTGGGTGCTTGCAGATCGCCGAAAAAATACTTCGGCTTCCATGGCGCCAGACGACGAACAATTGCTCACCGGGGAGTAGTGGCGCGACAAGACGTTCCGGCCTGTGCCGAAATGACTCGCCGCGCTGACAGGGCTCAAAGCCCCGGGCGTTGGAGAGCAAGCCATGGACCGTCTATCCCTTGCCGTAGAACCGGCGCAAGTGGAATGTGTACCGACTCGCTTCAGCAGTGAACAACTGGCCCAGGCGCGCGCCCTGGCCACCAGTTCCGGCGAGCGGATGCTGGACACCCTCGGGGAGTTGAGTGAACTGGCTCCCATGCCTTTCATCCAGTGCCTGGGTGTGACCCTGCACTACCCGGTGCTCGACACCGACAGCCTGTTCAGTGCCACCCCGGTGTTCGACCGGGTGACCCTGGCCCAATGCCTCAAGCGTGAATTCATCCTGCTGCGTCACGACGAAGCGGTCATCGGCGTGTTCGCCGACCCCTTCGACAGCGCACGCCTGGCCTGGATCGATGAATGCCTGCACGGCGCGCCGCTGTACCTGGTGCATGCCGACGACCTGAAGGCCTACCTGGCGCGTCACGAAGAAAGTTTCCACGCGGTGGAATCGCTCAACGCCCAGGCCGAGGGCGGAGCCGAGATCGATACCCTGCAAAGCCTGTCTCTGACCAGCATCAGCGAAGACGCCAGCGTGGTGGTCAAGCTGGTCAACTCGACGCTGTACGACGCCCTGAAAATGCACGCCAGCGACATTCACCTGGGCACCACCGGCAGCGGCCTGGTGATCAAGTACCGGATCGACGGTGTGCTCAACAACATCAGCAAGATCCAGGGCAGCGAGTTCGCCGAGCAAGTGATTTCCCGGGTCAAGGTCATGGCTGAACTGGACATCGGCGAAAAGCGCGTGCCCCAGGACGGTCGCTTCAAGATCGGCATCAGCGGCCGGCAGATCGACTTCCGGGTGTCGATCATGCCGAGCATCTTCGGCGAAGACGCGGTGCTGCGGGTGCTCGACAAACAGGACCTCGCCGACAAAGTCTGTGGCGTGCAACTGCAAGCCCTGGGCTTTGAAGAAGATACCCTGCGCCAGTTGCGCCGGCTGGCCGCCGAACCCTACGGCATGGTGCTGGTGACCGGGCCTACCGGTAGCGGCAAGACCACCACCCTGTACGCGATGATCACCGAGATCAACCACGGCGTGGACAAGATCATCACCATTGAAGACCCGGTGGAATATCAATTGCCGGGCGTTCTGCAAATCCCCGTCAACGAGAAAAAGGGCCTGACCTTCGCCCGGGGCCTGCGCTCGATCCTGCGTCATGACCCGGACAAGATCATGGTCGGTGAAATCCGCGACCCGGACACCGCACAGATCGCCGTGCAATCGGCGCTCACCGGTCACCTGGTGTTCACCACCATCCACGCCAACAACGTGTTCGACGTGATCGGCCGATTCACCCAGATGGAAATCGATCCCTACAGCCTGGTCTCGGCACTCAATGCCGTCCTGGCCCAGCGTTTGATCCGTCTGGTCTGCACCAGTTGCAGCGCCCCTTACAGCCCGACAGAAGAAGAGCTGGAGGTCTCGGGGCTCGATCCGCAAAAGGTCGCTCACTACCGGTTCGTCCACGGCAAGGGTTGCGGGCATTGCCGGGGCACCGGGTATCGCGGGCGCAGTGCGATTGCCGAACTGCTGCATCTGGATGACGAATTGCGGCAAATGATCGTCGAGCGTCAACCCATCTCGAAAATCAAGGCCCATGCCTGCAAACGTGGCTTGCGCCTGTTGCGCGAGTCGGCGCTGGAGCTGGTGGAACAAGGCCGGACCACTCTCGAGGAGATCAATCGTGTCACTTTTATCTCGTGAGCAATTTGTCGCCGTGCTCGGCGCCAGCGGTGTAGGCCTGGGGCATCGGCAAGGCAGTGCAACCCACTGGCTGGGCAGCGTCGGCTACATCGACGAAGGTTTCCACGCCTGGGCGGTGGCCCTCGACACCCTCGACCGTTTGCTGGCCGAGCACGCCGTTGCCAGGGCCGAACTGACGGTGGTGATCTCCGGACACTTCAGCCGCTATTGCCTGGTGCCCTGGAGCGATCAGATCAGCAGCCCGGCCGAATTGCTCGGCTTCGCCCAACTGTGTTTCGAAGACCTCTACGGTGCACCGACGCAACCCTGGAGCCTGGTGCTGTCGGCTGAACCTGCCGGTTATGACCGCATCGCTACCGCGCTGCCCCAAGACTTGCTCGACCGCCTGCGCACCCTGGTCAGCGCGCGTGGCCTGCGCCTGCGCTCGGTGCAGCCGTACCTGATGGCGGCGTTCAACCATTTCGATAAAAGCCTTGATGCCGGGGACTTCCTGTTCGTGGTCGCCGAACCGGTACGCAGCGTGTTGCTGCTGGCCCGGGAAGGGCGCTGGACGTCGGTGCGCTCGGTGGGCAGCAGCGACAGTGATGCGGCCCTGACGGCGCTGATCGGCCGTGAGAACCAGTTGCAGGCCTCCACCAGCGAACGGCCGTTGACGGTCTACCTGCATGCGCCGGCGCGCATCGACTCGCACCCTGATGTGCCCGGTGTGCATCTGCGCACCCTCGAAGAAGACCGGACAGCCGTACGCGATTGCCTGTACGTCATGTCTCGGGCGGTGGCCTGACATGCGCCCCCTGATGCTCGACTTTCAGCCGCGCCGCCGTGCAGGTCCCCTGGGCTGGAGCCTGCTGGCCGGTGGCGTGGTGCTGACACTGACTTGCCTTGTGGTGCAGCAGCACCTGAACAACGAGGCCGAACAACAGCAGGGCCACCTGCAAACCACCCAGCGGGTGCTCACTGGCGACACCGGCAGCAAGCCCGGCCTGACCCCGGCGGAAACTCGCGAGCAGGCGCAGAACCTGGCCGAAATGCGCAAGGTCTCCCAGCAGTTGCGCCGCCCTTGGGAGCGTTTGTTCGCCACGCTGGAAGCCATGCCGCGGGACAACATTGCCCTGCTGACCCTGACCCCGGACGCCCGCAAAGGCCAGGTACGGATCAGCGCCGAGGCATTGGACCTGGACGCCATGCTCGATTTCCACCGTCGCCTCGAAGCCAGCGACGAGCTGTCCGACGTGTCGCTGCTGAGTCACGAAATTGTCGCCAACGTGCCGGAACACCCGGTGCAGTTCAACCTGTCGGCTACCTGGGAGATCGGCGATGCAAATCCATAAATTGATCGTCCACGAATACCTGCAAGGCCTGGGGGTTCCGGGGCTGGCAGGGATGGCCATGCTGGTGCTGGCGCTGAGTTATGGCCTGGTCGGATTGCTGCCGGACTGGCAGTCGCTGCAAAGCCTCAACCAGCAGACCCGCGAAGCGACCGAGTACCTGGCCAAGGTTGAAGACGGCACCGTGGCTGCACCGGTGGTGCCGCAGCGCCAGCTCGACGATTTCCGCAGCAAGTTGCCGTCCCAGCCACAGGCCACCGTGGCCATCGACAAGATCTACGCTCTGGCTGCCCAGGAGCGCATCACCTTGTCCCGGGGCGAATATTCCCTGGGCGTGGACCCCAAGACACACCTGGCCCGTTATCAGATTCTGCTGCCGGTGCGTGGCAGCTATCCGCAACTGCGGCGTTTCCTGCACGCCTTGCTCGGCCAGTTGCCGGCGGTGGTGCTGGAGGATGTGGAGTTTCAACGCAAGAAAATCGCCGATACCGACCTGACCGGGCGGATCCGCATGACCCTTTACCTGTCGAGGTCATGATGAATACCAAGCGAATGGTGGGTTGGGTGGCGTTCTTCGGTGTAGCGGCAGCGCTGGCCTGGTTCCCCGAATACTTCAAGCCGGCTGACGACAGCGACCCTGCGCTGGCCGCCGTGGCCACGCCAGCCAAAGGCAAGGCCCCGGGCGCAGCGGCGGCTGCATCGAGCGCCGCGGCGGTCGTGCCGATCAAGGACCTGAGCCCGGCAGGCGACCTGTTCGCCGCCCGCAGCTGGAAAGCGCAGGCGGTCCTCGGCACCGTCATTGAGCAGCCGGTGGTCGTGACGCCAGAGGTGCAGGTCCCCACTGCACCGCCGATGCCCTTCCAGTTTGTCGGCAGGCTGGATGACCGTTCCGATCTGCAGGTGTTCTTGCAGAGCGGCGAAAAAATTTACGTCGTGCGCAAAGGGGATGTCATCGACGAAACCTGGCGGATCGAGCGCATTTCCAAAGAGGAGCTGAGCCTGGTCTACCTGCCTCTGCATTTAGCTCAGACTTTGTCTGTGGGGAGTACGGAATGAACAAATCCCGTTTGCTGATGAGCCTTTGTCTCTGCGCAGGGCTGGCTGCATGCAGTTCGGCGCAGGTCGCCAAGGAAGAAGCTTCCGCCCTGATGGAATCTGGCCAGTACGAAGCCGGCCTGGCTCGCATCGAACAGGGGTTGCGCGAGAACCCTCGCGATACCGATCTGCACATCGCCCTCAATAGCGGTCGGGCCCGCGCCGTGACAGCACTGCTGACCCAGGCCGACATGGACCGCGCCCAGCGTAATTTCGCCGGGGCCCGCATGGGCTACAGCCGGGTCCTGGGCATCGAGCCGAACAACCGTCGTGCCCAGGACTCCCTGCGCCAGCTCGACTACTTGCGCAGCATGGACGAGAAACTCGAACTGGCCCGTGGCGACCTGCGTCGCGGTGACATCTACGGTGCCGATCGCCAGGTCAAGCAGATCCTCGAACTGGACCCGAACAACGAGGGTGCCCGGGAGCTGCAAGACAACATCCGCCTGGTGCAGAGCCGCAACGTGGTGCAGTACCCACAACTGCGCACACGCCTGGACCGGCCGGTGACCCTGGAGTTTCGCGACGCCAACCTGAAGACCATTTTCGAAGTGCTGTCCCAGGTCGCCGGCCTGAACTTCATCTTCGACAAGGACCTGCGCCCGGACATGAAAGCCACGATCTTCGTACGTGACGTGCGTATCGAAGACGCCGTGGAATTGCTGCTGCAACAGAACCAGTTGCACCAGAAAGTGGTGAATGAAAACACCTTGCTGATCTACCCGGACTCGCCGCAGAAGCTCAAGGATTACCAGGAGCTGGTGATGCGCACCTTCTACCTGACCAGCATCGATGCCAACACCGCGTTGAACATGATCAAGACCATGCTCAAGACCCGCGACGTGTTCGTCGATGAACGCCTCAATACCCTGACCATGCGCGACACCGGCGACGCCATCCGCATGGCGGAAAAGCTCCTGCAATCGCAGGACCAGTCCAACCCCGAAGTGGTGCTGGAAGTGGAAGTGATGGAAGTCGCCCGCCAACGCATTCTCGACCTCGGCCTGCAATGGCCCAACACCTTCGGTGTGATCAACAGCGACGGCTCGCCAGTGTCCATCCTTGACCAGCTCAAAGGCATCGACTCGAGCCGGATTTCCATCAGCCCGGCGCCCCAGGCCAAGATCAACGCCCAGGACAAGGACATCAACACCCTGGCCAGCCCGGTGATCCGGGTGAGCAACCGCGAACAGGCGCGCATTCACATCGGTCAGCGCGTGCCGATCATCAGCGCCACCTCGGTGCCTTCGACCCAGGGCCCGGTGATCACCGAAAGCGTGACTTACCTCGACGTCGGTCTGAAGCTTGAAGTGCAGCCCATCGTGCACCTGAACAACGAAGTGGCGATCAAGATCGCGCTGGAAGTCAGTAACGCCACGCCGCTGACGCCGACCGCTCAGGGCACCATTCCAGTCCAGGTCGATACCCGCAACGCCCAGACCACCTTGCGTCTGCATGATGGCGAAACCCAGATCCTCGCCGGTCTGGTGCGCAACGACCATGGCAGCAGCGGTAACAAGATCCCTGGCCTTGGCGACATTCCTGGCCTGGGCCGCCTGTTCGGCAGCAACAAGGACGATGTCAGCAAGTCCGAACTGGTGCTGTCGATCACTCCGCGGATCGTGCGCAACCTGCCGTACCAGAGCCCGTCGGACATGGAATTCCCGACCGGCACCGAAACCAGCATGCACATCCAGGCCCCTGACCGTTCGATGAACACGACGGTCCAGACCGGCCCCATGAGCGCACCGATCGCCACCACCGTTACCGTCGGGAAGCCATGATCATGAACGCCTCGCAACGCGGTTTTACCCTGATCGAAGTCGTGGTGACGCTTGCCCTGATCGGCCTGTTGGCCGGCATGGCCGCACCGCTGACCGAGACGGTGGTGCGTCGGGGCAAAGAGCAGGAACTGCGGAACGCGCTGTACCAGATCCGCGATGGCATCGACGCCTATAAACGCGCCTTCGACGCCGGTTACATCGAGAAGACGCTCGACAGCAACGGCTACCCGCCGAACCTGAAAGTGCTGGTCGATGGTGTACGTGACGTGCGCAGCGCCAAGGGGGCCAAGTTCTATTTCCTGCGGCGCATCCCCCGTGATCCGCTGGCCACCGTCAAGCGTGACGACGAGGGCGGATGGGGCCTGCGTGCCTATGACAGTTCGGCTGAGAACCCGCGCGAGGGCCAGGACGTCTTTGACGTTTACTCCAAGGCTCGCGGCAAGGGGCTCAATGGCATCGCCTATCGGGAGTGGTGAGCATATGCGTCGGCAAAAGGGTTTTACCCTGTTGGAACTGATGGTGGTCATGGCAATCATCGCGACCCTGATGACGATCGCCATGCCACGCTACTTCACCAGCCTGGAAGCCTCTAAAGAGACCACCCTGCGCCAGAGCCTGTCGGCCATGCGCGAGGCGCTGGATCATTACTACGGGGACACCGGGCGGTATCCCGACTCCATCGAACAACTGGTCGAACTGCGCTACCTGCGCAACCAGCCGCTGGACCCGATTGCCGAGCGCAAGGACACCTGGGTCATGGTCGCGCCACCGGAAGGCGTGGCGGGCGGGGTGGCCGATATCAAGAGTGGCGCCTCCGGGAGGGCTCGTGATGGCAGCCTTTACTCCGAGTGGTAAGCCTTCGGGCCAGGACGGCTTCACCTACCTGGGTGTGCTGTTTCTGATTGTCGTGATGGGCATGGGCCTGGCCAGTGCCGGTGAGTTGTGGGCCACCGCTTCACGCCGGGATCGCGAAAACCAGTTGCTCTGGGTCGGAACGCAGTATGCCCAGGCGCTGCGCAGCTATTACCGCAGCTCCCCCGGCGTCGCCATGTACCCGAAAGAACTCGCGGACCTGTTGCAGGATGAGCGCTTCCCGTCGGCCAGGCACCATATCCGCAAGTTGTACCCGGAACCGATGACGGGGGGCGAATGGGAGGTGATACGCGGTGTCGACGGACGGATCAGCGGTGTGTACTGCTCCTCCACGGAGAAGCCGCTCAAGCAGGTGAACTTTCCCAGCCAGTGGTCGGACTTCAATGGCATGGCCAGCTACAAGGACTGGCAGTTCGTGGCCGAAAAAGCCTTCCTCGATGACACCAGCGGGCAGCCGAAAGCACAGTCCAGCGCACCTCAGGCATTGCAACCTTGATCCGGCACTGGCTCGCGGCACTGGTCCTGACGCTGGTGGCGAGCTTCGCCTCGGCGCAAGACGACGAGATGCTGGGGTTCATCATCGACGACACGATTTCGCACATCGGCCATGACTTTTATTACTCGTTCAGTGAACGCCTGCGTGCCACCAGCCCGATGGATTTCAACTTGGTGGTACGCGAAAGACCTTCGGCGCGCTGGGGCAGCCTGGTGACCGTGGAGTTTCAGCAACGGCTGGTTTATCGGCGCTTCCTGCCGCCGAATACAGTGGAGTTGAAAGACGAGGCCTATGAGGCTGCCGACCAGGTCCGCATGGAGATCGTGCGGCGCAAGCTGGAAGCCTTGTTGCAGGACACCACCGACCTTGAGAGGGACGAACTATGAAGGAAACAACTGTCGGGAAGCGTACGGGACTGTGGTTGCTCGGCCTCTGGTTTGCCGGGGCGGGAAGTGGTGGCCTGGTCCATGCCACAGAGCTGGTCTACACACCCATCAACCCGGCGTTCGGCGGCAACCCGTTGAACGGCACCTGGCTGCTCAACAACGCCCAGGCGCAGAACGACTACGACGATCCCGATCTGAACAACCGTACCGCCGTAGCCGGCACTTCGGCACTGGAACGGTTTACCAGTCAGTTGCAATCGCGGTTGCTGGGGCAACTGCTGGACAACATCTCCACGGGCAACACCGGGAGCCTGTCGACTGACGCCTTTATCGTCAACGTCATCGACGACTCGGGCGCTTTGACGATCAACGTGACCGACCGGGCAACCGGTGAAGTGTCGGAAATCCAGGTAAACGGCATCACCACCACCCCTTGATGGGGATATGGGCCGATGGGGAGTTATGGATATGAAAAGAATAATGCTGCTAGGGATGCTGTTGGCGGTGCTTTGCGGCTGTGGTCTGCGTGAACCGATGTCCGCTGAACAGGACACTGAAACGCCGACCTTGACCCCCAGGGCGTCGACCTATTACGACTTGTTGAACATGCCACGCCCCAAGGGCAAGTTGATGGCGGTGGTGTACGGTTTCCGCGACCAGACCGGGCAATACAAGCCAACCCCGGCCAGCTCGTTTTCCACCAGCGTGACCCAGGGCGCGGCGAGCATGCTGATGGACGCCTTGCAGGCCAGTGGCTGGTTCGTGGTACTGGAGCGTGAAGGGCTGCAAAACCTGTTGACCGAGCGCAAGATCATCCGCGCCTCGCAAAAGAAACCCAATACACCGGTGAACATCCTCGGTGAGCTGCCGCCGCTGCAGGCGGCAAACATGATGCTCGAAGGCGGGATCATCGCCTACGACACCAACGTGCGCAGTGGCGGGGAAGGGGCACGCTACCTGGGCATCGACATTTCCCGTGAGTACCGCGTGGATCAGGTCACGGTGAACCTGCGGGCGGTGGACGTGCGCAGCGGGCAGGTGCTGGCCAACGTGATGACCAGCAAGACCATCTATTCGGTCGGTCGCAGTGCCGGGGTGTTCAAGTTCATCGAGTTCAAGAAGCTGCTTGAGGCCGAGGTCGGCTATACCACCAACGAGCCGGCGCAGTTGTGTGTGTTGTCGGCGATCGAGTCGGCGGTGGGGCATTTGCTGGCCCAGGGGATCGAGCGGCGGTTGTGGCAGGTGGCGGGGGACAATTCCCAGCCTGCGCAGAATGAGACGTTGGAGCGGTATCTGACGCAGAACAAGGTGGATGATTAGGAGCTGCCTAAGGTTTCGATCTTTTGACCTTGGCGGCCTTTGAGCCGACCAGGTTCTTGGGTGATTGAGTACATATCCGTTTCTTCGGTAACGGCCACTTACGGTTCCGCTCTTACAGCGGGTCACTTTTGGCAAACGCCCGGAGTGCCGGCCCAGCCAAAAGTAACCAAAAAGTCTCGCCCCTTACGTACGGCCCCTCGCTGAGGCTCGGGGTTCCTTCGCTGCGGTGTTCATCCGGGGGCATTGCCCTCCGGTCGGCTTCGCTTCGACCTACATGCAATGAGTTCGACTGCGTCGAACGGCGCTGCGCGCCCATCCCCGGATGAACACCTCCGCTCAGCCTGCCGAGGGGGCGGGTGGATCAAGATCAAGAGCGGCAGGCGAGCTAACGCTCGGCCTGTTGAGTGGTGGGGTTGTACGCGGGCCAACTGTAGGAGCTGCCGAAGGCTGCGATCTTTTGATCTTGATCTTCCGCCCCTTCGACATGGTCAAAATCAAAAGATCGCAGCCTTCGGCAGCTCCTACAGGAAAACACTCTCCCATCAGTACCAGGTCGCCCGGTAGGCACCTGTGGGAGCTTGCCCGCGAAGACGGCCTGACAGCCAACTAATTTATTGGGGCTGAACTCGGCACCCGTGGGAGCGGGCTTGCCCGCGAAGGCGACCTGACAGCCAACCAATTTCTTGGGGCTGTACTCGGCCCCTGTGGGAGCGGGCTTGCCCGCGAAGACGGCCTGACAGCCGACCAACTTATTGGGGCTGTACTCGGCACCTGTGGGAGCGGGCTTGCCCGCGATGGCGGCCTGACAGCCGACCAATTTCTTGGCGCTGTACTCGGCACTTGTGGGAGCGGGCTTGCTCGCGAAGGCGGCCTGACAGCCAACGAAAATCCTCTGCCTCACACCATCAAAATGGCCAGAAATTGTGAATGTCAGAGAAGGCTGTAGGACCAGGAGTGAGGCTACACCGCCTTGCGTCGTTGCCTACAACTACGCCAGAATCCGCCGGCTTGTGGGCCTTGACCCCCGACTCTATCGTTACCCGATCGTTGCAAATTCAGCGATCGGGTTTCGCAGCCCAGGTTAATCAAGGTGCTCAGCGCCACCATTGCCTTGCAGTTGGCGCTTTTGTTCGCCCACTGTTTTGCGTTATGGCGGCTGTGCGCGGGAGACTTTCGGGTCTGCCGGGTTCCTTGACTCCCGGTCTGCGAACCTGCGTATGGCCGCCACCTTCTTCGTTTCGCAGCGAATTGTGGCGGCTCCATCAATCAAGGAGCTTCACCATGGTCAAACCCACACCCAATCCCCCCAAATCAGAAGCCGATACCACCCAACGTGCATCCGGCCTCGACCTCAAACCCGCCATCCTCAAAAACAACGCCCCCCACAACCCCAGCACGATGTTCACCATCGCGCCGAACATCGACACCGAAAGCCTGTTGACCCATGCCTGTGAATCGCTGGCGTCGGCGAGCGTCATGGCCAGTGATTTCGCAACATTCCTGGATGGCCCGCAACGCAGCATGTTGTTGGGGATCCAGCAGGTGATCATGCTGGCGGACCTGGCGGTCAACCGCGCACTGGATAACGTTGCCCCATTGGACTAAACGCCGAGCCTTTGTGGCGAGGGGGCTTGTCGGATCGCCGCACCGCCCCGTTGGGGTGCGAAGCGCCCCCCAAAAAATGGTCCTTACGTTCATCTCCGGGAAACCGGGTAACGGCTTTTAGGGCCGCTGCGCAGCCCAGCGGGGGCGAGCCCCCTCGCCACAGGGTTTGTGTACGCCGGAACGCTTCAGGCGCTTTCCAGCATATTGATCAACCGCTCAGGCCACACTGTTTCTCGGGTCTCACGCAGTTCGGCTACGGACCACCACTTATGGTCCGCCATCACCCGGACTTCGTGAGCCGTCCACCCCTCACGGGACAGGCGTTCACTGTCGGTATGAACCACAAAGTACCGTTCAACCGACAATACCGTTTCGCCGCTTGGCAGCATCATCGCAAAACTGCGTTCTGCAACGCTGGCTCCCACGGCTGCGACATTCAGCCCGGTTTCTTCAAACAGCTCACGAACCGCCGCAGCCTCAAAGGACTCACCAGGCTCAAGCCCGCCACCGGGTGTCGCCCAGTGGCTTTGGCCGTCGAGGGCATCGCCTTTGTGCTGGAAGTGAAACAGCAGAACCTGTTGCAAGGGATTGATCACCAGCAGTCTGGCGGAATTGCGTTGGCGCATTTTTTCTTTCCATAGAGTGCCGCGAACCGCAGCTTTCACTGCGGCCCGCGACGGTAAAGCTCATGTCGGCGTTGTTACACCGAAAGGGTCAAGCCACCACCCGGTAACACGGCACATACGCCGCGCCGCCCGGCAGTTTCATGCGGTGCTGGGCGACGAAGGCTTTGAGCAGCAGGTCCAGCGGTTGCATGATCGCGGCGTCACCATGGATCTGGTAAGGCCCGTGCTCTTCGATCAGGCGGATGCCCTTGTCCTTGACGTTGCCGGCGACGATGCCGGAGAACGCGCGGCGCAGGTTGGCCGCCAGTTCGTGGGAGGGCAGGTCGAGGCTCAGTTTCAGGTTGGCCATGTTTTCGTGGGTCGGGTCGAAAGGGCGCTGGAAGCCTTCGTCGATTTTCAGCAGCCAGTTGAAGTGGAACGCATCGTTGCGCTCGCGGCGGAACTGCTTGACCGCCTTGAGGCCCTGGGTCATCTGGCGCGCCACTTCGGCCGGGTCATCGATGATGATCTGGTAGTGCTGCTTGGCGGCGTCGCCCAGGGTGGCGCCGACGAACGCGTCCAGTTGCTCGAGGTACGGTGCGGCGTGTTTGGGCCCGGTGAGGATGACCGGGAAGGGCAGGCCTGCGTTGTCCGGGTGCATCAGGATGCCCAGCAGATACAGGAACTCTTCGGCCGTACCGGCGCCGCCCGGGAAAATGATGATGCCGTGGCCGACGCGGACGAAGGCTTCCAGGCGTTTTTCGATGTCCGGCAGGATCACCAGTTCGTTGACGATCGGGTTCGGCGCTTCGGCGGCGATGATGCCGGGTTCCGTCAGGCCCAGGTAGCGGCCGCCGTGGATGCGTTGCTTGGCGTGGGCGATGGTCGCGCCTTTCATCGGCCCTTTCATCACGCCGGGGCCGCAGCCGGTGCAGATGTCCAGGCTGCGCAGACCCAGTTCGTGGCCGACTTTCTTGGTGTATTTGTATTCTTCGGTGTTGATCGAGTGCCCGCCCCAGCACACCACGATCTTCGGCTCGACGCCGGGGCGCAGGGTGCGGGCGTTGCGCAGCAGGTGGAAGACGTAGTCGCTGATGCCCTGGGAGTTGCTCAGGTCGATGCGCTGGCTGTCGAGTTCGTTTTCGGTGTAGACGATGTCACGCAGGGCGCTGAACAGCATTTCCCGGGTGCTGGCGATCATTTCGCCGTCGACGAAGGCGTCGGCCGGGGCGTTCAGCAGTTCCAGGCGTACGCCGCGGTCCTGCTGGTGAATGCGGATCTCGAAATCCTTGTAGGCTTCCAGAATGGTCTTGGCGTTGTCGACATGGGCGCCGGTGTTGAGGATGGCCAGGGCGCACTGGCGGAAGAGGGTGTAGGTGCTGCCGGAACCGGCCTCGCTCAATTGCTGGACTTCCCGTTGCGAGAGCGTTTCCAGGCTGCCTTTTGGACTGACGGAGGCGTTGATAACTTGGCGTTGGGTCATTCAATGATCCTTAAAACGATGTCATTCACACAGCAACTACGAATGGCATCCGAATAATGTGTATTCATGAAAGAAGATGGCACGAACTGCGCGGTCTCGCCATGTCCCCCGCTTGACGATGAAAAGATGAAAAGGAGCCCCAGCATAGCTAAATCCCTCGCAGAGGGGATAATGGCCCGCTGTCTTTTTGCCTCAGACCCCTTTTTACCCTTTCAGCTCAGGAAACCCGACGCAATGTTCGAAATCCAGCCGATGAACGCTGACACCTACCGGCAACAGACGCGGCGCAGCACGGTCATCATTGCCCTGATCTTCCTGGCGCTGGCGATGCTGCTGTCCTCGGCGGCAGTGG
The DNA here is from genome assembly GCF_003097365.1 of Pseudomonas sp. B1(2018). NCBI lineage: Bacteria > Pseudomonadati > Pseudomonadota > Gammaproteobacteria > Pseudomonadales > Pseudomonadaceae > Pseudomonas > Pseudomonas sp. B1(2018). Next base: position 101,213 of record NZ_PYUK01000020.1, on the reverse strand, counting down.
CGCTGTTCGGCACGCCCGGGGGCGACAATCTGCGCTTCAACGTCGGTGGCGTGTTCGTTGCCGTGCTGGTGATGGTGGCGCTGATGCGCAAGGTGTTCTGGCGCCAGGCGTGGATGGCGCCGGCGGTCTACAGTTGGCAGCTCAAGCGCAGCCTGATGAGCATCACCAATGTCATGCATCATGTAACGGCGGCCGTGGAACGGGGTGATCCGGTTGCGATGAAGCTGTTGCGTTTCTACCATTTGGGCTTGAACCAGATGCATCAACTCGATAGCAACTCCAGTGACCACGGCCAGTTGATCCGCGAAATGGACCAGCACAGGGAACGGATGCAAGCGCAGGGCATCGAAATCGAACAGACACGGCTCGATCCGGCGTGGCTGGAGGCACTAAGGCAGGCGTCGCGCTAACATCATGGCGAGCCCGGCTCGGGCATAGTGAGCAAAAACGGCGGTCAGGAAGGCTCGTCCGTCATCGACACACAGGGAGCACCATGGGACATCCATTGATCAACGATCAAATTGAAATGCGTCGGCCAGCCGTGCCAAGGCTCAAGGTCCGCTCAGCGGTGACCTTGCTGGTGGCGGTGTGCCTGTCGATGGTGGCTATCGTGATCTGGGAAGCCTGGAGCTCACGCCAGTACCACCTGCATGACAAGGAAGTGGTGATGTCCAACCTGGCGCAGACCCTGGCTTCGCAAGCGCAGGCAACGATCAAACAGGCCGATACGCTGCTGTTCACGTTGGTCGATCGCCTGGAACACGACGGCGTGGATCAATCCCGGCTGCCGTCATTGCTCAATGCCCAGCGCAGTGAACTGAGCCAGCTCCATGGCTTGTTCATATTCGACGAAAATGGCCAATGGCTCGCCAATTCCAATGGCGCCGGCCAAACCGGCGTCAACAATTCCGACCGTGAATACTTCATCTTCCATCGCGACAACCCCAGCCGAGGGCCGCACATCGGGCCGTCGATCAAGAGCCGTTCGAGCGGCGAGTGGATCCTGACGGTTTCGCGTCGGCTCAATCATCCCGACGGCAGTTTTGCCGGCGTGGCGCTGGCGACGATTTACCTCACTCATTTCCTGCAGCTCTACGACAGCATCGACATGGGCAGCAATGGCGTGATCACCCTGATCGCCGACAACGCCAGCATTGTCATCCGCCGGCCTTTCAAGGAGGCGGATATCGGCAGCAGTCTCGCCAAGAGCCCGTTGTTCACCCAGCTGTTGCCCAAGGGCGATGCGGGCACGGCCACGATCACGTCGGTCATCGACGGTGTCGAGCGGGTGACGGGGTACCGCCGGGTCGAGGGTTATCCGCTGATCGTGTTTGCCGCGCTGAACAAGGATGAAGTGCTGGCCAGTTGGCGCAAGGAAACGCTGCTCAGCGCCGGCATCGTCACGCTGTTGCTCAGTGTTCTCGGGGTACTGGGGCTCCGGCTGATCAAGCTGATGAAGCAGCAGAACCTGGTGCAGGTCGAGTTGCTGGACACCCAGGACAAGCTCCTGGAGGTCAATCGCAACCTCGAAGGCCTGGCCCTCAAGGATGCGCTGACGGGGCTGGCCAACCGGCGTCAGCTCGACGCGTTCATCGATGCCGAAATGGGCCGTGCCCGACGCAGCCAGAGCGAGCTGGCGCTGCTGATGATCGATGTCGATCATTTCAAACCGTTCAATGACCGCTACGGTCACCCGGCCGGTGATGAGTGTTTGCGCAAGGTCGGTGCGATCATCACCAGCAACATCAAGCGCCCCGGTGATCTGGCCGCCCGTTATGGTGGCGAGGAGTTTGCAGTGGTGCTGCCCGGCACCGACTACGTGGGGGCATTCCTGGTGGCGGAGAAAATCCGCCGCGCGGTGCTGCAGGCTGAAATTGCCCACAGTGTCAGCCCGGAAGGCGCCGTCACCGTCAGCGTTGGCGTGTGTGCGACCAATGGTGCGTCCCAGGTTCGCTCCGAAGACCTGATCGGTGCGGCGGACAAGGCGCTGTACGTGGCCAAGGCCAGTGGGCGCAATATGAGTGTGATTGCCAACTGAGGCTCAGGCGTCAGGCAAACCGGTCCGTTCCCTGGACCCGTCGGGTCAGGCGCGAGATCGACAACATGTGTCACATCCTTGGAGGGGGGAGGGGTCAAAAGATCGCAGCCTGCGGCAGCTCCTACGGGAAGCTCATGGTCGTATGTAGGAGCTGCCGCAGGCTGCGATCTTTTGATCCTGACTTCAGGTTGCCCGCCGCAATCGCCACTGCCTGATCAATCGAAGATAGACCAACACATTGATCACCAACACCGCGCTGCCCAAACCCAGCTGAATGCCGGGCGTCAGGCCCGCCGGGTAAATCACCGGCCAAATGTAATGCTCGATGAACCCACCGCCATAGCCGGTTTGCCCGGCCCCCTGGCGCATGCGGTTTTCCCAGTCGGTCAGCGGGCAGGGCAGGTGGAAGAATTCCACCGCCATCCCCCACAGCGCCGCGGGCGGGTGCCACCAGATCAGGTGGCGCCATTTGAGCACCAGCAGCCCGCCGAACACGACAAACACAATGAACGACAGGTGAAACAGCATCAGCCCGTCGGCGGCGATTCGGTACAGCATGTCGGTGCCCCTGAAGGCTGATCGAATCGCTCCATGGTACTCGGGCCGGTGGCGGGCGCTCTATCGATTGCCGCGATCCAATGTCCTGAGCACGCCTTTCAAACGTTCGGTCATCGATTCGCTGCTGCGTTGCATCGGTGCGCGCAGTTCGTCTCCGATCAAGCCTTGCAGGGCCAGCGCGGTTTTCACCGGGGCCGGGTTGGGCTCCAGGAACAGACTGTTGATCAGCGGCAGCAATCGGAAAAACGTGGCGCGACCTTCAGCCAATTGGTTGTCGCGGATCTGCCGGTGCAACTGCACGAACAGGTCCGGATGGACATGCGCCGACGCGGCAATTGCACCTTTGGCGCCCAGGCACAGGGCATTGAAGATCTGGTTGTCTTCGCCGCACAGCACGTCGACATGGCCGCTATCGAGCAGGGCGAGGGTGTTGGAAAAGTTACCGCCGCAATCCTTGATCGCAACGATCCGCTCGTGGGCGACGATGTTGAGCAGGGTCGCCTGTTCGAAAACCACGCCGGTACGGTAGGGGATGTCGTAGAGAATCAGTGGCACGCTGGAGGCATCGGCGACCGTGCGGAAAAACACTTCCAGGCCAGCCTGGGACGGGCGGATGTAATACGGCGCCGGCACCAGCAGGCCCGCCACCGGGCGCTTGAGGATCTCGCTCTGGAACTGCAGCAACTCGGTCAGGTTGTTGCCGGCCAGGCCCATGACCACCCGTTGCGCCGGCACCAACTCCAGCACCGCATCGAGCACTGCCAGTTGCTCATGTTTGCCCATCGCCGCCGGCTCGCCGGTGGTGCCGCAAACGATGAGGCCGTCGACACCTTTTTCCAGCAGATGGCTGACCAGCCGGCGCAAGCCGACGAAATCGATGGCGCCGTTGTGGAAGGGGGTGACCAGTGGAACCCAGATACCCTGAAACGCTGACATGCTTTTTTCTCCTGATGGTTGACCGATTTCGTCACCGTCAGGGGCATGGAAGGAGAGTAAGCAAGGGGAGTGTGGTCCGGCGCGCTCAATGTCCTGTCAGCTCATCTGACGGGACAGCGCGCCCCGGTCACATGAGCGACTGTTTCTTCGATTTGAGGGCGTGCGCAACGCAACCTTGCGCCTTGGCAATCAAGCCAATGACGGAAGAGTTGAGGTTGAAGGTTGCGGACATACTTGCTTACACCCTGAGTGAGGCGCCCAGTTTTAAAAGCCGGCGCGCCTTTTGTCAATCACGAAAATCAGCGAACTCGGCGCGCATCCGGCCATTGTGCTTGGCTTTGTAGAGCTGATGATCGACCTGCTCGACGAACTCCAGGGCCGTCGCGTGCATCGATGCCAGGGTGGTGCCGACGCCGAGGCTGATACTCAGCAGTTTCGACACGTTCGAGAATTCATGGGGGATCTGCTGCTGGCGAATCAGGTGCAGGCACTTGTGCGCCACCAGTCTGGCGGATTCGGCATCGGTTTCCGGCAGCAGCCAGACGAACTCTTCACCGCCGATCCGGGCGATGAAATCCCGTGGCCGGTTCGCCGCCAGGGACAAGGTTTGCGCGACGCGGCGCAGGCATTCGTCACCCTTGATGTGGCCGTAGTGGTCGTTGTACTGCTTGAAGTAGTCGATATCCAGCACCATCACCGACAACGGCAAGCCGGTACGCTGGGCCGTGTTCCACTCGCGTTCCAGCACGGTGTCGAACATGCGGCGGTTGGCGATGCCGGTCAGGCCGTCCTGGAAGGAATACTCCTCCAGTTGTTTTTGCAGGCGGATCAAGTGTTCTTCGGTTTTCTTGCGCTCGCTGATATCGAACATGAACCCCACCAGCGCCTCGACTTCGCCGTCCTTGCGCACCACGTGCACCACATCGCGGATCCACACGTACTCGCCGCTTTCGGTCAGTGCGCGATAGTCGGCCTCGTGATCGATGCCGGCCCGCGATTGCGAGACACAGAAGTCCATCACGTAGTCGCGATCATCCGGGTGCATGCGCTCGACCCAGTCATTGACCGAGGCCCAGCTGTGCTGCTTCCAGCCCAGCAGTTCTTCGATCTGTGGCCCGATGTAGCTGAAGGTCATGGTTTTCCAGTCGATGCGCCAGGGAATGGCTTTGGTCGACTCAAGCAGGGTTTTGTAAACGTCGCTGTCGGTTTCGACTGAACTCATGAAGGGCCTGCCTCGATGAAAAATGCAGGGCCATCATGTTGCTAGCACTTTGGCGAATCAAGCGGGCAGCCGATGAATGGCATGCTGGCGTCTCAGTGAGCAAGATTGTTCAAGCCATTGGCCGCCACAGCTGGCAAAGTCTCAGGTCTTTCCCTGTCTGTAGACTGTCATGTCCAACTCAATCATGCCGCGCAGTGCCTTTTTGCGCGGTGCTGCGGCGATCATGCCGCTGTCCCTGGCCACCGCGCCCTGGGGCTTGCTGGCCGGTTCCATGGCCATCGAAGCCAACCTCACGCCCCTGCAAGGCCAGGGCCTGTCGAGCATTGTGTTTGCCGGTGCGGCGCAACTGGTGGCCATCGGCATGCTCAAGGGCGGTGCCGGGATCTTTTCGATCCTGCTCACCACGCTGTTGCTGACCTCCCAGCATTTGCTTTACGGAATGAGCATGCGTTCGGTGATATCGCCATTGCCGGGGCGCTGGCGTGCGGGGCTGGGTTTTTTGCTCACCGATGAGCTGTTCGCCCTGACCAGCCAGCACGACAAACAGCAATTCAACCGCTGGTACGCCCTGGGCGTGGGCCTGACGTTCTACATCGCCTGGAACCTCTTCACCCTGGCGGGCATTGTGCTCGGCAGCAGCATCCCGGGCCTTGAACACCTGGGCCTGGATTTCTCCATCGCGGCCACCTTCATTGCCCTGATCACCCCGGTGGTCCGCAACGTGCCGACCGTGGTGTGCGTGGCGGTGTCGCTGTTCTGCTCGGTGCTGTTCAGCTACTGGCAATGGGGTTCAGCGCTGGTGCTGTCGGGGCTGGCGGGGATGACCGCCGGGTTTGTCTGCAATAAATTCTACGGTGGACGCACATGATGGTCTGGGCTGTGATTATCGGAATGGGCGTGTTGGTGTTCCTCAACCGCTACGTTTTTCTCGAGCCGCGCCTGCCGGTGCGCCTGAGCAGCAATGCCCGGCAATTCCTCGGGTTTGCCGTACCAGGCATGTTGACCGCTATCTGTGGGCCGATTGTGTTCATGCCGGAAAAACAGCTGAACCTGCACTGGGACAACCCCTATCTGATCAGCTCGCTGGTGGCGGTGGGGCTGGTGCTTTATACGCGCAATACGTTGCTCAGCATGCTGTTGAGCATGGGCTTCTTCTTTTTGCTGCGCTGGTGGCTCTGAGCGGAGGGTAACTGATCTAAGCTTAAAGTGGATGACCGATCCCTTCAGGAAGAGAGGTGAACATGGCCAATGAACCCAAGCGTCCGGACCCGGAAGAAGACGTGGACGAACCCACGGAAGAAGAGATTGAGCAGCAGAAGCGTTCGGTACCGGACTGGAAGCATCCTGACGACGGTACGGAACTGTCAGAGCCTGACCGCAAGTTCTGATCAGCGCATACGACAAAGCCCCGCTTTTTCGAGCGGGGCTTTGTTTTGATCACCCCTGTTCCAGGATCTCTGGAAAGTCGGGGTGGACTGCACGATATCCCAATGTCCTGTCGATCCATGCGTTCAGCTCGTTGACCATGACCGGCGGTTTGCCCGGATAGTTTTCAAGGGTTGAACTCAGGATTTCATGGATGTCGGGAACAGATCGAAGGTTGCGGGTTTGTAGGTATTGCTTGATGAAGCAGGCGAGTGGGTAGTGCTCCGTCTTTGTAAGATGAACGCACGCCAGACCCACGACTTGATCGTTTTTATAGTCGTCGCGCAATTTAGATCTCTGCAAGGCTTGTTGTTGAGATTTCCCTGATCATTGACTCTTTGGTCAACTAATGGCGTTGCTGGAAATTCGGCGCGAATGCTAGCCGTAGTGCTCGGGATTGTATCTATCTCGACGATGGAGTCTGACAGGCGGTACCAACGTTCCAGTTGCTGTTGTCAATTGAATGAAACAGCCTGTGTAATTTTTAGCGCTCATGTTTGTACGGGAGGTTTTTATTAATGACCGCCTTACTGTCGTTATTGATAAGTTCATGGCACTTGTTCAATTAACGCCGCGCCCTGGTTCCTGACATTGCCGACGGCCTTGTCCACCTTGTACCACTCGAATACGTTACTGACCTCGCCCTGGGATAACGCCATTTCCTCGGCGCGTTCCTTGGGCGTGGCCGGGTCCAGCCATTCCCGCGCCAGCTCGGGTGAGAACACCACCGGCCGCCGGTCATGCACGTCAAGCAGGCCGCCTGCGCTGTCCGCCGTGAGGATCACGAAACCGTCGTGCTCCCTGTGCGGGGCTCCGCCGATGGGGTACTGGCCGATGGCCGCGCAGAAAGCCGGCGCCCGGTCCCGTCGCCGGATCAGCCAGGGCTGTTTGTTGCCGTCACCGGCGTCGACCCATTCAAACCAGTTATCGATCGGGCAGATCGCGCGATGCGGCCAGATGGCCCGGAAGTACGGGCCGTGGGCGACTTTCTCGACCCGGGCATTGATCGGCTCCGTGCGATCCGTTGCCCAGTGCGGCCGCCAACCCCAGCGCACGGCGTCGGCGTGCAGCCGCTCGTTCTCCAGGTGCAGCAGGGCAAGTTGCGTGGTGGGCGCCGCGTTATAGTGCGCCAGGGGGTCGTTGCCGACATGGTTGACCAGCGCGTCGGGGATGCTCAGCACCGCCACGAAGTCGTGAATCCCGCGGTATTGCGACAGTCGTCCGCACATGGCCTGACACTCTGGTTGAGCGTTTTTTCAGTTTAGTAGCTGGCGACGAAACAGGCTTGGCAAGCGTTGGAACCAAAGCCTGTGTACCTTATCCAACCTCGGCCCGGCGTCCCGGGCGAAGGATTCCCGCCAACTTGCATTTCAATCGTGATGGTCTGGCCCAAGGCAAAAGATGAAACAGTGGTTCAAGTGTTTAACGGTGTGCGCCCTGGCGGTTGGTTTGCTGGGCTGTATCGCCGCACCCATTGCAATGACGCCGCAGACCGAACAGCGTTTGCAGGCGCAACCGCCCATCCGTTTTCTGCTGACCTTCGATGACGGTCCCAGTGCATCGAGCTGGTGGAATCCGACCGTCACGGTGCTTGAGAGTCTGGCGCAAAACCCGCTGCAGCCGGGGATCAAGGCCGTGTTCTTCGTGCAAACCCGCGCGCCGCGCGCCGGTGGCAGCGAATTGGGCCGGGACATCATGCGGCGCGAACACGCCGAAGGTCACATTCTGGGCTTCCACACGGCAACGCCCTGGCACACCAATCATCGCTCGCTGGAGCCGCAAGAACTGGAGCAGGCCCTGACCGATGGCAGCGCCGACATCGCGGCGATCACCGGCGCCCCTCCAACCCTGCTGCGCCCGCCATTCTGGAACTACGACAAGCGCACCTTCGCCGCTTATCAACAGCATGGCTTGCACGTGCTGCTCACGGACTTGAGCGCCAATGACGGCAAGATCTGGGGGTTCAACGCCAGCCCCCGGCGCCGGTCGCACATGCTGCGCTCGATGTCTGAAGTGCGCGAACGCATCGCTCGTGGCGAATTGCCGGTGGTCGATGGTGTGATTCCAGTCGTGGTGACGTTTCACGACCTCAACCGCTATACCGCCCGGCATACCCGTGAATACCTGCAGATTCTGCTCGACAGCGCCCGGGAGACCGGGGTGAAAACCGCGGACAAGCCGTTCTACGACGACCAGGCTGTGCTACAGCGGGCGGCCATGGCGCGAACCGTGCGCGATGGCTCGCAGCCGGTCGAGTTGCCGGGGTTCTGGAACTGGATCTGGGGCGGGAACGCCCGTTAAAACGAGCAGGAATGAGCGCTGGTTAACAGTAATTGCGAATGATTTCTTGTGCAGATTCGCAAAGTGTAACTAAGCTGAAACGGATCCAATAGAATCGATTGTCGCCTGAGGGACCGGCCATGCTTCCGATTTCCGTGCTTTGCAACATCGTAGAGTCCGGTTTCGAACCACTGTCGTGCGAGTGCACCGAGAGTCTCGGGTTGCTGCGCATCGAAGTCTTCGACCCTGTCACCGGGCGGGTGGAGCTGCTGATCAGCGGTGTCTCGACAGCCGAACTGACCAGCGTGCGCGCCATCTCTGATTTTATCGGCGAGTTGCGTACCGAGATGAAGGCCGGGCGCCGGGCGTTTGCGGGCTGATCGAATGTAACCACTGTCCTGTGGCGAGGGAGCTTGCTCCCGCTGGGGCGCGAAGCGGCCCTAAAAGCTGTTCCCTGTTTCTTTGAGATGAACGTAATGACCTTTTGGGGGCCGCTACGCAGCCCAGCGGGAGCAAGCTCCCTCGCCACAGGTATTCAATACCTCAAGTCGCCCGCGGCAACAGCTCATCAATCATCCGCAAACAATGGCTCAACCCCGGCGAAACATCGCCCACCCGTCGGCTGAGGATGATCGGCGAGGTCGCGTTGTCTTCCAGCAAGGGTGTGAAACCGATGTCGTCGCGGTGCAGCAGTTGCACTGAGGCCGGCACCAGCGTGACCCCGATTCCCGCCCCCACCAGACCGATCGCCGTTTGCAGTTCGTTGGTCCACTGCGCGACGTAGATGCTTACACCGTAGGACTCAAACAGCGCGATCACATGGTCGGCGTAACTCGGCCGTGGATTGCCGGGGTACAGCACAAAGGGTTCCCTGGCCAGTTCCCGCAGGCTGATGGGGCCGGCGAGCAACGGATGGCCGGCGGGCAGGGCGGCGACCAGGCGGTCTTCGGTGAGCACGGTCTGGACGATGGCCGGGTCGTCGATGCGGATCCGGCCAAAACCGATGTCGATGCGCCCGGCCTTCAATGCCTGCACCTGTTGCAGGGTGGTCATTTCCGACAGGCCCAATTCCAGCTCCAGCGGTTCGCCACTGCGTAACCGGCGGATCAGTTCCGGCAGCACGCCATACAGTGTCGAGGGCGCAAAGCCGATACCCAGCCAGGTCTTTTCGCCCAGGCCGATACGCCGCGTGTTGTCGCAGACCTTGTTCAGTTGTTCGAGCAGGGCGGTGGAGTGCTCATGGAAAAACCGCCCGGCGTCGGTCAGCTTCAGCGGGCGGCCGCGCTCCAGCAACATCACCCCCAGTTCGTCCTCCAGTTGCTGGATCTGCCGGCTCAACGGCGGTTGGGCGATGTGCAGGCGCTCGGCGGCGCGGGTGAAGTTGAGGGTTTGAGCCAGCACCTGAAAGTAACGCAGGTGACGCAGTTCCATGGGACCTCCGGATTTTCAATTGAATACCTTTAAGGTATCAAGCCAGACCAATTCTATATTGGCCGCCCGGAAAAAGCCGTATGAGAATCCGACTCAGAACTTCAAGAACCTGACGGGTATCGAAATGCTTGCAACCGCCATTGAGTCGATCGAGACGATCATCGTCGATCTGCCGACTATCCGCCCGCACAAGCTGGCCATGCACACCATGCAGAACCAGACCCTGGTGATCATCCGCGTGCGTTGCGCCGACGGCATCGAAGGCATCGGGGAATCCACCACCATCGGTGGCCTGGCCTACGGCAATGAAAGCCCGGACAGCATCAAGACCAACATCGACACGCACTTCGCACCCTTGTTGATCGGCCAGGACAGCGGCAACGTCAACGCCGCCATGTTGCGCCTGGAGCGCAGCATCCGTGGCAACACCTTCGCCAAATCCGGTATCGAAACCGCGCTGCTCGACGCCCAGGGCAAACGCCTTGGCCTGCCGGTCAGTGAATTGCTCGGTGGCCGCGTGCGTGATGCGCTCCCCGTCGCCTGGACCCTGGCCAGCGGTGACACGGAAAAAGACATCGCCGAAGCGGAAAAAATGCTCGACCTGCGCCGCCACCGCATCTTCAAGCTGAAGATCGGTGCCGGCGAGGTCAACCGCGACCTGGCCCACGTCATCGCCATCAAGAAAGCCCTGGGTGACCGCGCCAGCGTGCGGGTCGACGTCAACCAGGCGTGGGACGAAGCCGTCGCGCTACGTGCCTGCCGAATCCTCGGCAGCAACGGCATCGACCTGATCGAACAGCCGATCTCGCGCAACAACCGCGCCGGCATGGCCCGCCTGAATGCCATGAGCCCGGCGCCGATCATGGCCGACGAATCCATCGAATGCGTGGAAGATGCGTTCAACCTGGCCCGCGAAGGCGCGGCCTCGGTGTTCGCCCTGAAGATCGCCAAGAACGGCGGCCCGCGCGCCGTGTTGCGCACCGCCTGCATCGCCGAAGCGGCCGGTATCGCCCTGTACGGCGGCACCATGCTCGAAGGCGGCCTGGGCACGATGGCGTCGGCCCATGCCTTCGTCACGTTGAACAAACTGGCGTGGGACACCGAACTGTTCGGCCCGCTGTTGCTGACCGAAGACATTCTCAGCGAGCCGCTGGTGTATCGCGATTTTGAACTGCACGTGCCGAAAACACCGGGCCTGGGCCTGAGCCTGGATGAAGAGCGCCTGGCGTTCTTCCGTCGCGACAAGACCACTCATCAAGCCTGAGGAGAGCATTATGCTGTTTCACGTAAAAATGACCGTGAACCTGCCGGTCGACATGAATCCGGAGGCGGCGGCCAGGCTCAAGGCTGACGAAAAAGCCCTGGCCCAGCGCCTGCAAGAGCAGGGCAAGTGGCGTCACCTGTGGCGCATCGCCGGGCACTACGCCAACTACAGCGTGTTCGATGTCGACAGCGTTCAGGAGCTGCATGACCTGCTGATGCAATTGCCATTGTTTCCCTACATGGCCATCGAAATCGACGCGATGTGCCGGCATCCTTCTTCCATCCGTGACGATGACCGCTGAGCCCAGCCTGCTCAGCGCTACGCTAATAATTACAAGATGAGGAACCCAAAAAAATGAACGTCAAGATTTCCCACACTGCCGAAGTCCAGAAATTTCTCGAAGAAGCCAGCGGCCTGCTCAACGACGCCGGCAATCCACGCACCAAAGCGCTGGTCTACCGCATCCTGCGTGATTCGGTGAACATCATCGAAGACCTGGCCGTGACCCCGGAAGAGTTCTGGAAGGCCGTCAACTACCTCAACGTGCTGGGCGCGCGCCAGGAAGCCGGGTTGCTGGTGGCCGGTATTGGCCTGGAGCACTACCTCGACCTGTTGATGGACGCCGAAGACGAGCAGGCCGGCAAGACCGGCGGCACCCCGCGCACCATCGAAGGCCCACTGTACGTGGCCGGTGCGCCGTTGTCCGAGGGCGAGGCGCGTCTGGATGACGGCGTCGATCCGGGCGTGACCCTGTTCATGCAAGGCCGCGTGTTCAATACCGCCGGCGAACCCCTGGCCGGTGCCGTGGTGGACGTCTGGCACGCCAACACCGGCGGAACCTACTCGTACTTCGATGCCTCGCAGTCGGAATTCAACCTGCGTCGCCGCATCGTGACTGACGCCGAAGGCCGTTACCGCTTCCGTAGCATCGTGCCGTCGGGCTATGGCTGCCCACCGGACGGTCCGACCCAGCAACTGCTCGATCAACTGGGCCGTCATGGCCAGCGCCCGGCGCACGTGCACTTCTTCATTTCCGCGCCGGATCATCGCCACCTGACCACCCAGATCAACCTCGACGGTGATCAATACCTGCACGACGATTTCGCCTACGCCACCCGCGACGAACTGATCGCCAAAATCACCTTCAGCGACGATCAGCAGCGCGCGGCGGCCCATGGCGTGAGCGGTCGCTTTGCCGAAATCGAATTCGATTTCACCCTGCAGTCCTCGGCCCAGCCTGAAGAACAGCAGCGCCACGAGCGGGTCCGCGCCCTGGAAGACTGATAACCCGCGCCCCTCTGTAGGAGCTGCCGCAGGCTGCGATCTTTTGATCTTGTTTTGTAAAAAATCAAAGTCAAAAGATCGCAGCCTGCGGCAGCTCCTACAAGGGGCTTCCACAGGTCAGTCCATTGACACATCGCCGTACGCAGTGCCTTAGAATGCCCCGACGCAACTCATAACAACAACGAGAGTGACCTGATGATGCAAGCGCAACTGTTGAGTCAGCGCAGCCGGGTGTTCGACCATGCCGACCCTTACGCCGTGTCGGGCTACGTCAATCAGCACGTCGGTAATCACTGCATTCTCATGCCCCGTGCCGGCAGCCCGCTGGCCAGCCTTGATCATCGCAAGTTCGCCAGCCTCGACCTGTGCCGCATCAGCTACGGTGCCAGTGTGCGCGTGACGTCCGGTGCGCTGGACAGCATTTATCACCTGCAAGTGCTGCTGCGCGGCAACTGCCTGTGGCGTGGACACGGCCAGGAGCATTACTTCGCTCCCGGCGAATTGCTGCTGATCAACCCCGACGATCCGGTGGACCTGACGTACTCTGCCGATTGCGAGAAATTCATCCTCAAGGTCCCGACCCGCTTGTTTGAATCAGTCTGCGATGAGCAGCGCTGGCGCTATCCGGAGCAGGGCGTGCGGTTTCTGGAAAACCGTTATCAGCTCAATGAACTGGAAGGTTTCGTCAACCTGTTGGCGATGATCTGCCAGGAGGCCGAATCCACCGAGCAGATCCCCAGGGTGCAGGAGCATTACACGCAGATCATCGTCAGCAAGATGCTCAGCCTGATGAAGACCAACGTCAGCCGCCTCGAACTGGGCTCGCAGACGGCCACGTTCGAAGCGATTGCCGACTACATCGCCAATCACCTCAAGCAGGACATCGACAGCGAAGCACTGGCGCGCCAGGCCCACATGAGCTTGCGGTCGTTGTACGGATTGTTCGAACGCAATGCCGGTGACACGCCGAAGAACTACATCCGCCGCAAGCGCCTCGAGTCCATCAAAGCCTGCCTCAGCGACCCGACCTGCAACGTGCGCAACATCACCGAAGTGGCCATGGACTACGGCTTCCTGCACCTGGGACGGTTCTCCGACAGCTACCGCAAGCAGTTCGGCGAATTGCCGTCCGATACCCTCAAACGCCGCAACTGAAATCACGCACACCCTGTAGGAGCTGCCGAAGGCTGCGATCTTTTGATCTTGTCCTAAAAACAAAATCAAAAGATCGCAGCCTTCGGCAGCTCCTACATTGCACAAAACGGATAAAGGTCTGCACCCCGCGGATACTCCCGCCTGATCCACCGTCCTAGCATGACCCCTGCCTGAACAATAACAATGGAGGCGGTGGCCATGACCCTGCGACCCGAATATTTGCATTCCCTGCTTGAAGACGATCCCGAGCAGGGCCTCTATCGCTGCAAGCGCGAGATGTTCACCGACCCGCGTCTGTTCGATCTGGAGATGGAACACATCTTCGAAGGCAACTGGCTGTACCTGGCCCACGAAAGCCAGATCCCCAACATCAACGATTTCTACACCACGAACATGGGGCGCCAGTCGATCTTCATCGCGCGCAACAAGGACGGTGTGCTCAACGCCTTCATCAACGCCTGCAGCCACCGTGGCGCGACCCTGTGCCGGCACAAGTCCGGCAACAAGAGCTCCTACACCTGTCCGTTCCACGGCTGGACCTTCAACAACTCCGGCAAGCTGCTCAAGGTCAAGGATCCGGCCAACGCCGGTTATCCCGCGAGCTTCAACTGCGAAGGCTCCCATGACCTGACCCGCGTCGCGCGATTCGAGTCCTATCGCGGCTTCCTGTTCGGCAGCCTGAAGGCCGATGTGCTGCCGCTAGTCGAGCACCTGGGCGAGTCGGCGAAGATCATCGACATGATCGTCGACCAGTCCGCCGATGGCCTGGAAGTGCTGCGCGGCTCCTCCAGCTACATCTACGAAGGCAACTGGAAACTCACCGCCGAAAACGGCGCCGACGGCTACCACGTCAGCTCCGTGCACTGGAACTACGCGGCCACCCAGAACCAGCGCAAGCAGCGTGAAGCCGGTGATGCCAACCCGACCATGAGCGCCGGAAGCTGGGCCAAGCAGGGCGGTGGTTTCTATTCCTTCGACAAAGGCCACATGCTGCTCTGGACCCGCTGGGCCAACCCCGAGGACCGTCCGCTGTACGAGCGTCGCGATGAGCTGGCGCAGGATTTCGGCAAGGCTCGCGCCGACTGGATGATCGAGAACTCGCGCAACCTGTGCCTGTACCCGAACCTGTACCTGATGGACCAGTTCAGCTCGCAGATCCGCATCGCCCGGCCGATCTCGGTCAACCGCACGGAGATCACCATCTACTGCATCGCCCCGAAAGGCGAGAGCGACCACGCCCGTTCCAGCCGGATTCGCCAGTACGAGGATTTCTTCAACGTCAGCGGCATGGCCACGCCGGACGATCTGGAGGAGTTCCGTTCCTGCCAGACCAGCTACCAGGGCAGCGTCACCACCTGGAACGACATGTCACGTGGCGCCGAGCACTGGATCGAAGGTGCAGACGAAGCCGCCAAAGAGATCGACCTGCACCCGCTGCTCAGTGGCGTGCGCACCGAGGACGAAGGCCTGTTCGTGCTGCAACACAAGTACTGGCAGCAGACCATGCTCAAGGCCCTCGCCGCCGAGCAATCGAAACTGATCGCCGTGGAGGACGTGCAATGACGATTTCCCATGACACCGTGCGCGACTTTCTCTACCGCGAAGCGCGTTACCTCGACGACCGCCAGTGGGACGAGTGGCTGGAGCTGTACGCCCCGGACGCGACGTTCTGGATGCCGTCCTGGGACGACAACGACGAGTTGACCGAAGACCCGCAGCGGGAAATCTCGCTGATCTGGTACGGCAACCGCACCGGCCTGGAAGACCGCGTCTTCCGCATCAAGACCGAGCGCTCCAGCGCCAGCGTGCCGGACACCCGCACCTCCCACAACATCAGCAACATCGAGCTGCTCGAGCAAGCCGACGGACTGTGCAAGGTGCGCTTCAACTGGCACACCCTGAGCTTTCGCTACAAGACCGTCGACAGCTATTTCGGCAGCAGTTTCTACACCCTCGACGTACGCGGTGAAAACCCGTTGATCAAGGCCAAGAAAGTGATCCTGAAGAACGACTACGTTCGTCAGGTCATCGATGTTTACCACTTGTGAGGCTGGCGTCATGACCCATTCCATTGCGTTCAATTTCGAAGACGGCGTCACCCGTTTCATCGACGCCAACGTGGGCGAGACCGTGGCCGATGCCGCGTACCGCCAGGGCATCAACATCCCGCTGGACTGCCGCGACGGCGCCTGCGGCACTTGCAAGTGTTTTGCCGAAGCCGGCCAGTACGATTTGGGCGAGGAGTACATCGAAGACGCCCTCAGCCCTGAAGAGGCCGCGCAGGGTTTTGTCCTGACCTGCCAGATGCGCGCCCAGAGCGATTGCGTGGTGCGGGTGCCGACGTCCTCCGAGGTCTGCCGCACCCGTCAGGCCAGCTACGACGCGACCATCAGCGCCGTGCGCCAGCTGTCCGACAGTACCATCGCCCTGTCGATCAAGGGCGAAGCCTTGAGCAAACTGGCGTTTCTGCCGGGGCAGTATGTGAACCTGGGAATTCCCGGCAGCGAACAGACCCGCGCCTATTCGTTCAGCTCGTTGCAGCGCGATGGCGAAGTCAGCTTCCTGATCCGCAACGTGCCCGGCGGCTTGATGAGCAGTTTCCTCACCGGCATGGCCAAGGCCGGCGATTGCATGAGCCTGGCAGGTCCCCTGGGCAGTTTTTATCTGCGCGACATCCGTCGGCCGCTGTTGCTGCTGGCTGGTGGTACCGGGCTGGCGCCGTTCACCGCGATGCTGGAGAAGATCGCCGAGCAGGGCAGCGATCACCCGTTGCATCTGATCTACGGCGTGACCCACGATTTCGACCTGGTGGAAATCGACCGCCTCGAAGCCTTTGCCGCGCGCATCCCCAACTTCACCTTCAGCGCCTGCGTCGCCAGCCCCGAGAGCCAGCATCCGCTCAAGGGCTACGTGACCCAGCACATCGAGCCAAAGCATTTGAACGAGGGCGACGTCGACGTCTACCTGTGCGGCCCGCCGCCGATGGTCGAGGCCGTCAGCCAGTTCATTCGCGAGCAAGGCATCGCGCCAGCGAACTTCTACTACGAAAAATTCGCCGCCAGCGCGGCCTAACCTTCCGTACGCCAATCCCTGTAGGAGCTGCCGAAGGCTGCGATCTTTTGATTGTGTTTTTTACAAACCAGGATCAAAAGATCGCAGCCTTCGGCAGCTCCTACAAGGGGCGGCGTTGGCGGGAGCATGAGGATGACCATGAACAGATTTCACGAAAAAGTCGCGCTGATCACCGGCGCTGCCCAAGGCATCGGGCAGCGGGTGGCCGAGCGCATGGCCGCCGAAGGGGCGAAGCTGATCCTGGTGGATCGTTCCGAGCTGGTGTTCGAAGTGCAGCAGCAACTGGCCGCGACCACTCAGGTGTTGGCCCTGACCGCCGACCTTGAGCAATACGACGAATGCAGCCGGGTGATGCAAACCGCCGTCGAGCGTTTCGGCCGCCTCGATGTGCTGGTCAACAACGTCGGTGGCACCATCTGGGCCAAACCGTTCGAGCACTACGAGGCGTCGCAGATCGAGTCCGAGGTCCGCCGTTCGCTGTTCCCGACCCTGTGGTGTTGCCATGCCGCGCTGCCGTTCATGCTGGAGCAGGGCAGCGGGGCGATCGTCAACGTCTCTTCCATCGCCACCCGCAGCCTCAACCGCGTGCCCTACGGTGCGGCAAAGGGTGGGGTGAATGCCTTGACCGCTTGTCTGGCGTTCGAAACCGCCGGTCGCGGCGTGCGGGTCAACGCCACGGCGCCTGGCGGCACCGAAGCACCGCCGCGACGCATACCCCGCAATGGTGCCGAGCAAAGTGAGCAGGAAAAACTCTGGTACCAGCAGATCGTCGACCAGACCCTCGACAGCAGCCTGATGAAACGCTACGGCACCCTGGATGAGCAGGCGGGGGCTATTCTGTTTCTGGCCAGCGACGAAGCGTCCTATATCACCGGCATGGTCATGCCCGTGGGCGGTGGCGATCAGGGCTGAAGCGAGTGACGAACAACCCCATCGGCAAACGGAGTCATGGTGATGAGTGACAAACCCACGATCGTGCTGGTCCATGGTTTCTGGGGCGGTGCCGCCCACTGGAACAAGGTCATCGCCAAATTGCTCAGCCGGGGCGACACGCACATTCGTGCCGTCGAATTGCCGCTGACTTCGTTGGCTGATGATGCCGAGCGTACGCGCAAGATGGTCGTCCAGGTGCCCGGTCCGGTGCTGCTGGTGGGGCATTCCTATGGCGGCGCAGTCATCACTGAAGCGGGGGATTTGCCGAATGTGGTCGGGCTGGTGTACATCGCCGCGTTCGCCCCGGACGCCGGTGAAAGTCCCGGCGGCATCACGCAACGGCACCCGCCTGCGGCAGCGGCCAACCTGATGCCCGATAGCGACGGTTACCTGTGGGTCAAGCCCGAGCTCTACCACGAGAGCTTCTGTCAGGACCTGCCGGCGACCGAAGGGTTGGTCATGGGCCTCACCCAGAAAGCGCCGCTGGCGAGCACCTTCGGCGACACCGTTGGCACGGTGGCCTGGAAGAACAAGCCATCGTGGTATCAGATCTCGACCGCCGACCGGATGATCGCGCCACAGAACCAGCAATGGATGGCCGAGCGGCTCAACGCCCGGGAGATTCTGACCCTGAACGCCAGTCATGCGTCATTGGCGTCGATGCCCGCCGAAGTGGCGGCCTTGATCGACAGGGCCGCTACGGCGTTTGCCAACGGCTAGGGCCTACAAGCGCCGCACATAGGCGCTGACGATACTGCGCATGGCGTCGCTGATGTTCAGGTTGTGTAGCGCATCCAGCGGGTGCCAGATGCAATCGGTGATTTCGTTCAGCGGTCGCAATTGCTCAAGGTTCAGCACCGATACCTCGAAGACGTGGTGTCGGGTGCCGTCCGTTTCCAGCTCCAGCACGTACATCAACTGGTCGACCCGCAGGCCGGTTTCCTCCCACAGCTCGCGCACGGCAGCATCGGCTGCGCTTTCGCCCCGTTCGAGCTTGCCGCCGGGCAGCGTCCAGCGACCGCCTTGCTTGCGTACCAGCAGTACATGCCTGTCCTGCTCGCAGATGATGGTTGCGCGTACTTTCATGGGTTACCCGGTGCCGTTGTCATGAAACAGGCATGGAACTGCAGCGTTCGGGCCTTCGCCGCGATTGCGCTGCCATCGGAGTAGTTTGAGCTGCCAATGTGACGAAAAGTGCCAGCGAAACAGGGAATTTCCACGGCGACGTCTGGTCGGTATTTTGGAGAAGGGTGGGTGTAAGGTAAGCAAGTCAACCTGATAGCACTGCCCAGGAGGAGGTGACCATGAGCGTATCGATGCTGAACAAAATGCACATGAATGGCTATGACGTATTCAGCGTGAACAACGGCCCCTGGCGGGTATGCACCCAGGGTGACCGGCTTGGCTCGTTCAACAGTCGAGAGGAGGCATTGGCGTTTGCCGCGTCACTGCCTGGCTACAGGGCGCGTGCCGGCAAGCCAGCAGGCAGCCATCAAACAAAATGACGTCAATCTCCTGTAGGAGCGAGCAAGCTCGCTCCTACAAATAGCGCGCTAGTACCCACCGCCTCCACTGGGCCGGGAGGGCTCCCGGGCCTTTTGCTGCGCGTGGCTCCATTCCGCGCAGGTCATGAAGCTCTTGTGGTCGACCATGCCATGGCCATCGAAACTGACGTTGTACGCCTGCTGATGGCCTTCGTGAGTCAGTTTGTAGTCAAAGCAGGTACCGGCTTCAACGGTACGGTCAGAGACCGCCAGGGGCTGGCCGCCGATTTGCCGGACTTGCTCGCGGGTCATGCCGGTGTCGACTTTCGCCACCAGCGGCTGGTCCTGATAGATCGAGTTGGTGCTGCAGCCTGGCAACGCGGTCAGTACGGCGACCAGCGTGAATAGAGGCCTGTTCATGGCAGCGCTCCCGCTATTGAGCCTTGTTGCGGCTAATGACCTTGGCTTTCACTTCCTCGGCATAGCCGGACAGTTTTTGTTCATCACCCTGAAACAAAGCACACAGTCTTTGCACGGCTTGCGCGTCGCCTTCGCTGCCAAGCTCGCGCAACCGCTGCTCAATGCGCAAAAGCTCCACCGCCGACCAGCGCAGGTCTGACGCAAGCCCTTGCAGGTCACGCCGAAGTTGCTGTTCCGAATCGTTAAGCCACATGATGACCTCCTGAATGCTGCACTCCGCAATTTTAGACCCGTTTACCGAACGGGATGTTGTGTTCGTCTGAGTCAGCGGGGTTTCCTTTGGTCGGGAAAAGCGAACAGGACAATGCGCTGTCCCGCTCTAGTGCCAGTGTTCTCAAGCCAGGACGACGTCAAATGACGGCCTGCAAGGAACTAAATGGGCAAAGTGATATCAATGACTCGCCGAATCGTCGGGATGGATGTACGGTCGGCGGCAAGCTACATTTTCTCTTTTCGAATTTAAGGAAGCAGCATGCGGATGTTGATGGGGGGAGTCGCGCTGGCATTGCTGGGCGGATGTTCGTTGCCGGCGTCGCTGGTACCGGGCGAGCCGAATGTCAGCAAGCACAGCGAAAAGACGCCAAAAGAATATGCGGCGTGCGTTTTGCCGGCCTGGCAGAAGGAAGTATCGAATACGACCCAGGTTTCGATTTCCAATGGCTACCGGATCACCGCACCGAGCGTGATAACGGCCGATGAAGTGCTGGATATCGTGAAATACAAGGATGGCAGCCAGATTTCGCTGTATCAGGGGCCACCTTGGGCCAAATCCGGCGACCTGCGCAAAATCGTGCGCGACTGCCTTTAAGCGCGAGAAGGTGAAAATCGGTCAACGACCGCTTTTCGCCTGAACCGAGAAAAACCGGATGCGTGGCGTGCATCCGGTTTTTTTATGGTTCATCACGTAATTCCGGGAAAATGTATATTTCGTAATCTGTGCCGTCAGTCTGAAAGGTTGGTCGCAGGAATGATCTGCTCACTGGCCTGGGCGCTGCTTTTCCTTTCCCGACGCTCGTTCATCCAGCTCTCCACCTTGACGCCGAATTCGGCCGGGGCCTTGCGCCCGAATTTCCTGGCGATGTCGAGGATGGTTTGCTGGGCGAGGGCCTCTTCCATGCGTTTTTGCGCAACCATCATCGCCCCATGGACCGCACACGGACCGTCCAGTGCCCAGGCCGGCGGGGTGCCGTCGAACACTGCGCAACGGCCACGGATTTCCCGGCAATCGAAGATCGACTTGTGGCCGTCGATGGCGTTGACGATATCCAGCAGGGTGATTTCGTCGGCGGGCCGGGCCAGCTTGAAGCCTCCGCGCATGCCTTCGGTGGCAACCACCAGCTTGCCTTTGGCCAGCTTGGTGAAGATCTTCGCCAGATAGTCCAGGGGAACACCTTGCAGTTCGGCCAGGTCGCGCACACTCGCTTCACGGGAGTCGCCACCGTTGCCGACGAGAAAAAGCAGGCAGTGGATGCCGTACTCGACACCCGCGCTGTAAAGAGACATACAAATCTCCGACTTGATTAGTCGCCAATTCTAACAGCCGAGCCTAAGCCAGGCAACGAATCGTCGCGCCCTGAAATTTTTTAGTCAGCTCGAAAAATCCCTGTCATCCGCGTCCTTGAGGCTTTTCTGCCGAAGCATCGACAGGTTCGATGGCGGCCATCAAAAAAAACGAGTTGCAGGATTTAACTAGGATCAATACAGTCGTAGTTGTTCGAGCGGCACAGGTCGACGGTTCTCGAAAAACACCGACCTCATGCCGGCTCCCGATGAGCGTGACTCACAACCCTTGTTTATCCCCTGGAGTTAAAGATGAAACAGCACATTCTGGTGATCGGCGCAGGTTTCGGTGGCATGTGGACCGCTTTGAGTGCCACGCGCCTGTTCGACATTCACGGCCACAACGACGTAGAAGTGACCGTGCTGGCGCCCCAGGCCGAGCTGCGTGTGCGTCCGCGCTTCTACGAACCGAACGCCCATCAACTGGCTGCGCCGATCGGCGATCTGTTCGATGCTGTAGGGGTCAGGTTCATCAAGGGTGCGGCGCAGACCATCGATGTCGAGCAAAAACAGGTCGGCTATGTCGATGCTGCCGGTGCCCGACAAGTCTGCAGCTACGACAAACTCGTTCTGGCCACCGGCAGCGGCCTGGCTTCGCCAAACACCCCGGGCGTGGCCGAACATGCATTCGACGTCGACCAGATCGAACAGGCCGTGCGCCTGGAAAACCACCTCAAGGCGCTGGCCAATCTGCCTGAAAGCAACGCGCGCAACACGGTGGTGGTGGCCGGTGGCGGTTTCACCGGGATCGAAACGGCGACTGAAATGCCGACCCGCCTGCGGGCCATCCTCGGCGACCGTGCCGACATCAATGTGATCATCGTTGACCGTGGCGATAAAATCGGCGGCTCGATGGGCGAGGAAATCGCCGAATCGATCGTCGAGGCCAGTGTGGCGACCGGCGTGAAATGGCACCTGAAAGCTTCGGTTGTGTCGGTCGATGCCAATGGCGTCACCCTGTCCGACGGTGCGCGTATCGATGCCAGGACCGTGGTCTGGACCACCGGCGTTCGCGCCAGCTCGCTGACCGAACAGATCCCGGCCGAACGCGATCGCCTGGGTCGCCTGCATGTCGACGCCCACCTGAAAGTGATTGGCCAGGACGACATCTTCGCCACCGGCGACGTCGCCTACGCAGCCAGCGACGAGATCGGCAACTACGCCCTGATGACCTGCCAGCACGCGATTTCGCTGGGCCGCCACGCTGGCAACAACGTGGCGGCGCAGATCCTTGGTGTCGCCCCGACGCCGTACAGCCAGCCCAAGTACGTGACCTGCCTGGACCTCGGCGCCTGGGGCGCGGTCTACACCGAGGGTTGGGACCGCCAGGTCAAGTTGGTCAAGCATGAGGCCAAGGTATTGAAGACCCAGATCAACACCCAGTGGATCTACCCGCCGGCGGCAGATCGATTCACTGCACTGGCTTCGGCGGATCCGATGATTCCTGTGGCCTGATTGATTCGAACATCGCGTCTGAACAAGACAATCCCGCTCGGGTTCGCCGAAGCGGGATTTTTTACGTCTCGATTGCCTGCATGAAATTAACCGTGTATTTTTTCATGAAATTAAAAATACAAAATTTCACGAGGCCGTATGTTTCAGCAATCCACCCGGCATGTCGCCAGTTACTACGCCCATAGCTGCGCCGATCGACTGGTTAATCGCACCGCACTGGAGGGTGAGCAAGACACCGAAGTGCTGATCATCGGGGCCGGTTTCAGTGGACTGCACACGGCGTTGCGCCTGGCGCTGGCCGGCAAGCGCGTGACCCTGCTCGAAGCCAGCCGGGTGGCCTGGGCCGCGTCCGGGCGTAATGGCGGGCAGGCGATTCTCGGCTGGTCGTGCGACATGCCACCGCTGGAGGCGGCGCTGGGATACGAGCGGGCGCGGCGATTGTGGGACGGCATGCGCTGGGCCGCGCGCGAATTGCGTGATCTGCCCGGCCGCCATGAATTCGATTGCGACTACCGCGCCGGCCATCTCTGGACCTCGGTGATGCCGCGGCGAGTGGGGCTGCTGACCGAGTGGCAGCACGAGGCCAGCCACAAGTGGGGTCACGACAAACTGCAATTCATCCCCCGGCAACAGCTGCCGCAATGGGTCGCCAGCGAGCGTTATCAGGCCGGCCTGTTCGACCCCGAGGGCGGGCATTTGAACCCGCTGAAACTGGCCCTGGGCCTTGCGGAGGCGGTTGAGCGGGCAGGCGGTCGTATCTACGAGCAAAGCAAGGCGCTGAGTTATGGCGAGGAGGGCGAAGGCTTCGTGGTCACGACCGAACGCGGTCGTATTCGCGCCGATGTGCTGGTGCTGGCGTGCAACGCCTACCTCGATCGGCTCGACCCGCAACTGGCCAGTTGCGTGTTGCCGGTCGGCACCTATCAGGTCGCGACCGCGCCGCTCACCAGGGACCAGGCCACTGCGCTGCTGCCGAGCAACGTGTGCGTGACCGACAACCAGTTCGTGCTCGATTATTTCCGCCGCACCCCGGATAACCGCCTGCTGTTCGGCGGCGGTTGCACTTACCTGGGCGGGATGCCCAAGGACATCGCCGCGGCGACCCGGCCGTTCCTGGAGCGGGTGTTCCCGCAACTCACGGGCGTCGAGCTTGAGTTTGCCTGGGGCGGACACATCGACCTGACCCTCAAACGCACGCCGGACATCGGACGGCGAGGCGATCTGTACTGGATGCAGGGCTATTCCGGGCATGGCGTGCTGCCGACGCTGGCCGCGGCGCGGGCGGTGTCCGACGCGATCCTCGGTCAACCCGACGAACTGTCCCTGTACCAGGGCCTGAACAACGGCAGTTTTCCCGGTGGTAAATACCTGGCCGCGCCGCTGGAAGCCATCGGCAAGGCCTGGTATCGACTGCGCGACAGCATTTGAAGCGACACTTTCTGGAAGCCTCAAGATGGACATGCAAGAAGAAATCTCGGCGCTGGCGATCCTGATCCAGGACCTGCGCAAGCACAAGAAGTACACCCTCAAGGAACTGGCGGACAAAATCGGCCGCTCCGTCGGTTTTCTGTCCCAGGTCGAGCGCGGCCTGTCGCGCCCGACGGTGGCGGACCTGACCGCGATCAGCGAAACCCTCGGCGTGCCGACCACCTATTTCTACAGCCTGCCCAAACCCATGGCCTTGTCCTGGGTCACCCGCCCGGACGAGCGCCGCACGCTGTACTACGCCGACGGCATCACCGACATCCTCGTTTCGCCAAAAATGCGCGCGTCCTTCTCGATGCTTGAAAGCCAGCTCGAACCCGGCGCCAGCAGCGGCGACCGGCACATGAAGGACAGCTCGGAGCAGGGTGGTTATGTCCTCGAAGGGCAACTGACCCTGTGGCTCGACGACAACGAACCGGTGACCTTGCATCCCGGCGACAGCTTTCAACTGGCCAGCCATGCGCACTGCCGCTACGGCAACCTGTCCGACCAACTGACCCGCGTGCTTTGGGTTTACACCTGATAACAACAAGGACCAAAACGATGGATGCCGTGTGCTCTGAACTGCTGGCCGAAGTTCGCAACTTCCGCCACTGCAACCCCGAAGTGCGTTATGTCGACCTGATCTCCCTGGACATTCCGGGGCATTTCTACGGCAAGCGCTACCCGATCGAGATGCTGGAAAAAGTCGCTGCCGGCAGTGCACTGAAGCTGCCGCAAAACTGCGTGCTGCTCGGCACCCAGGGCGGGCTGTTCAAGATTGGTGACTACTGCTTCAACGATGGTGACCCGGATGCGCTGCGGCGTTTGGTGCCTGGCACCTTGAAGCTGGTGACCTGGGAAAAGCAGCCTCTGGGCCAGATGCTGATCACCTCCGACGGCACGGAAAAACCCATCGAATTCGAACCCCGTGAAGTGCTGGCCCAGGTGCTGAACCGCCTGCACCGAAAAGGGATTTTCCCGGTGGTGGCCTTCGAGCTGGAGTTCTACCTGTTCGACAGCCGCTTGAAGGACGGCCTGCCGCAGTTCCCCCGTGATGAGCTGACGGGTGACGCTGATGATCAGCCGAACATGCACATCGAACGCTTGTCGCGTTTCGCCCCGGTGCTCGATGAGATGGTCGAGACCGCGCGAGCCCAAGGCATCGATGCCACGGTGATTACCGCTGAACTCGGCCCGGGCCAGTTCGAAATCAACTTCGGCCATTGCGATGACGGCCTGCGCGCCGCCGACTGGGCGGCCCTGTTCTGCCGCAGCACCCGAGGCGTGGCGCTCAAGCACAACCTGCGCGCCAGTTTCATGGCCAAACCTTACCTGCAACACCCCGGCAGTGGCATGCACGTGCACGTCAGCCTGTATGACCAGGCCGGCAACAACCTGCTGGCGGCGAACGGGCAGCGGGCGCTGCGCCATGCCGTGGCCGGTTGTCTGGAGGTATTGCCGCACTGCATGCCGATCTTTGCCCCGAACCACAATGCCATGCGCCGCTTGAGTGGCACGGTGAACGTTGCGTCCCGCGCCAGTTGGGGCTTCGAGGATCGCGATGCGTGCTTGCGCATTCCGGAGTCGGACGTCAAGAACCTGCGCATCGAACATCGCCTGGCGGGCGCCGATGCCAACCCGTATCTGGCGTTGGCGGCGATCCTGGTGGGGTTGGAGCAGGGCCTGGAAGGGGAGCGCGAGCCGATTGCACCGCTCAACGAAGACCGCGGCAGTGGCATCGATTTCCCGTTGGAAATGCTCGAAGCGGTGCAGTCCATGCAACATCATCCAGCCGTGCGCGAAGGCTTGGGGGCGGAGTTTGTGGACGTCTATTGCGAAAACAAACGTCAGGATCATTTGGCATTTCTGCATGACATCAGTGCGCGGGAGTATCGTTGGTTCTTGTAGTCGCCCTTAGAAAATATGTGGATATATAAGGGCTTAGAGCATTTAGTAACTGGATAGTGAATAAAAATATCTTGTTACAGGCCGAAATATTCCGTAATATCCGCGCCGCGTTCACCACCACGGTTTATGCATTTTTAAGTCCCGGGCGTCCATCAGCTGCCCGGGATTTTTTTTGCCTGGAATTTGGTCGGTCGTGAGAATCAAAAGATCGCAGCCTGCGGCAGCTCCTACAAGGATGTACGCCTTACCTTTGTAGGAGCTGCCGCAGGCTGCGATCTTTTTGCCGTCAAAGGGTGATCGCTACGCTGGTACGCTGACGCGCGCGGTCATTTTCATCAGCCAGTAGTAACTCAACGCCGGCACCAGCAACCCGACCACCCACGCCAGATCCACCCCGTCCAGCGCCGTGGCCACCGGGCCGACGTACAGCGTGGTGTTCATGAACGGAATTTCCAGGGCAATCGCCAGCAGGAAACTGCCGCAGGCAATCCGGTTGACCCGCCCGTAGATCCCGTCCAGGTCGAAGATGTCGTCAATCCGGTACTGCCCTTTGCGCAGGCAGTAGTAGTCCACCAGATTGATCGCCGTCCACGGGATCAGGAAGTAGCTCATGAAGAAGATGAAGTTCAGGAAGAAGTTGATGAAGTCGTCCTGACTGATGGTGCACAGGGCCGTGGCCACCAGGCTGATCAGCAGCATGAACACACCGCGCACCCGCGGCGTCACCTTGAGTCGGGCGAAAGGCTCGATCACGGTGATGGTCGACATGAACGCGCCGTACAGGTTGAACACGTTGATCGACACCTGGCCATAGACGATGAAGGCGAACAGCAGCACCGCGCCAGTGCCGAACAGACCGGCGACATGCCCGCCGACGTTGCTGGAAAAGTCGCCGATGCCGACGCTCAGGATCGCCCCGAGAATCATCATCCACGCGCCACCGCTGACCGTGCCGGCATAGCTGTACCAGAACACCTGGGCGGTCGGCGTATTGCTCGGCAGGTAGCGCGAGTAGTCGGCAACGTAAGGCGCGTAGGACAGTTGCCAGGTCACGGCGATGCTCACCGCCACCAGGAACTTCGACAACGAGAAGCCGGTTGGCAGCCATTGTTCGGCCGGGATCGGCAGCTGCAAGGCGAGCACCGTGGCGGCCACGAACACCACCAGCGACAGAATCGACAGCAGCTTCTGCAAACGGTGAATCAATCGATAGCCATAGAGGGCGACGACGAAGCACAACGCGCCGATCAGGTAGATGTTGCCGGACATCGGCAGCGGGCTGACGGACTCCAGCGCCTGGGCCGCGAGCAAGGTGTTGCTGACGAAGAAGCCCAGGTAGATCAGCATCACGAACAGCAGCGGCAACACCGCCCCCAGTACGCCGAATTGCGCCCGGCTCTGGATCATCTGCGGAATCCCCAGCTTCGGTCCCTGGGCCGAGTGGGAGGCCATGAAAATCGCCCCCAGCAACGAGCCGACGATGATCGCCAGCGCACTCCAGAACAGGTTGAGCCCCATCACCACCGGCAACACGCCGGAGGCGATGGTGGTGATGTTCATGTTGGCGCCGAACCAGATATAGAACAGCGACCCCGGTTTGCCGTGGCGTTCGGTTTCGGGGATGAAATCGATGCTTCTTTTTTCGACTTGCATGGCGATCACTCCTGAGTCCGGACGAGGCGGGATTGCAGACGGGCGATGGTGCCGGGAAGCTCATGGGGCTGGTGGGCAAACAGGTCCGGACGCTCGGGGATCAGGCTCAGGTAGTCGCGCTGTTCCAGGGCGCGCAGGCATTCGGTCGTGGTGAGGATTTCCAGCGAGTAGACCCAGTTGGCCATGATCAACAGGGCCGAATAGTGCCCGGCCTCAGTGGTCGTGGTGCAGGCATCGCTGACCAGGCGCACGCGATAGCCCAAGGCGAAGGCATCGAACACGCTGGTCAGGACGCAGACGTCCGTGAGTACGCCGCAGATGATCAGCGTGTCGACCTCCATGGCCCTGAGTCGGGCATCGAGGTCGGTGCGGTGAAAGGCACTGTAACGGCCCTTGTCGATGATCCATTCACCGGACTGCGGCGTCAGCGACTCGATGATTTCCACTTGCCGGGTGCCGGCGCGGTAACTGCCGGGGCCACCGTCGGCGGCCAGGGGTTCACCGTGGGGCAGATCACTGCCGTCGGCCTGATTGATGTGGCGGGTATAGATGACAGGCATCCGCTGATGGCGGGCGGTGTCGAGGAGGGCGGCGGTATGGGCGACCACCCTGTCGAAGTTCTCCAGGACGAAACCGTCCTCCTGCTGCATGTCGATGATCAACAGCGCGTTGTTATTGTTCATTGGGCAAACCTGATCAAAGGCGAATACAAGACACCGCACGCGCCAGGCCATGGCGAGACGCGGGGTGCGTGATTGGCTGTTCGGGTGGGCTCAGTGAACTATTTGCCAGAAGCCGTTCTGCTTGGCCGAAACGCTGGCGCGCAGACGCTTGAAATGCAGGTGCGAGGCGGTCCATTCACCGCGCAGGTAAGCCCGCGCGGCGCCGGAGGGAAGGGCGAGTGATGGGAGACGACCAGTGATCATTGGAATCGACTCTTGTGGGGGCGAGCCTGCTCGCGAACGCGGTGTGTCCGGTACACCAATCCCTGTGGGAGCGGCGGTGCGGCGATCCGACTTGCCCGCGAAGAGGCCGGCACATCCAACATTAATGTCGTCAGGGGCACCGCTTTCGCGAGCAAGCCCGCTCCCACAGTTGAGATGTGCTGGTCCCCAGTCTCGCATCCTGGCTCAGGAATCAGCGAAACGCTGGCACCACATGCTTGATAAACAGCTCCAGGGATTTTTTCTTCTCCGCGTGGGGCAGGCTGTTATCGCACCAGAAGCTGAATTCGTCCACGCCCAGTTCCTGGTAGTACTTGATGCGCGGAATGATTTCTTCCGGGGTGCCGATCATGGCGGTCTTGTGCAGGCTCTCGAGTTCGAACTCGGGGCGACCGGCGAATTTCTCTTCCGGGCTCGGCGCAAGGAAGCCGTTGACCGGGGTGGTCTTGTTGCCGAACCAGGCATCGAAGGTGCGATAGAACTTCGAGATCGCCTTGGCCCCGACTTTCCAGCCTTCTGGATCGTCGGCGGTGTGCACGTGGGTGTGACGCAACACCATCAATTGCGGGCGCGGCACGCCAGGGTTGTTGTCCAGGGCGGCCTGGAATTTGTTCTTCAGGTCGAGGACTTCTTCGTCGCCTTTCATCAGCGGCGTAACCATGACGTTGCAGCCGTTGGCCACCGCGAAGTTGTGCGAGTCCGGGTCGCGGGCGGCGATCCACATCGGCGGGTTCGGTTGCTGGATCGGTTTGGGCACGCTGGTGGA
Organism: Pseudomonas sp. B1(2018); assembly: GCF_003097365.1. Taxonomy (NCBI): domain Bacteria; kingdom Pseudomonadati; phylum Pseudomonadota; class Gammaproteobacteria; order Pseudomonadales; family Pseudomonadaceae; genus Pseudomonas; species Pseudomonas sp. B1(2018). The sequence goes on along the minus strand of NZ_PYUK01000020.1, from coordinate 71,898 downwards.
GGTGGGGAATTTCCAGATGTCGCCGTCGTGGGCGTAGTCGCCGTTCCACAAGGCTCGCACCACCGGAACCATTTCCCGCAACGCCTGGCCGCCGGAGGAGGCTGGCATGCCGCCGGCCATGCGGTCGAACTCGATCTGGTAGGCGCCACGGGCCAGGCCGACTTCCATGCGACCGTTGCTGATCACGTCGAGCAACGCGCATTCACCGGCCACCCGCAGCGGATGCCAGAACGGCGCGATGATGGTGCCGGCACCCAGGTGAATGGTGGTGGTCTTGCCCGCCAGATAAGCCAGCAACGGCATCGGGCTTGGCGAGATGGTGTACTCCATGGCGTGGTGTTCGCCGATCCACACGGTGCTGAAACCACCGGCTTCGGCCATCAGCGTCAGTTCGGTCAGGTCTTCGAACAACTGGCGGTGGCTGACGCTTTCGTCCCAACGTTCCATGTGTACGAACAGGGAAAACTTCATGACACTTACCTCGGATCTTTTGTTGTTGGCCTGTCGACTGCGGGCCTGATGGATATTGGTATACCATAATACGAATTGAGTGGTAAAGATCGCAGCCTGCGGCAGCTCCTACAACGAGATGCGTTTGCCCCTGTAGGAGCTGCCGCAGGCTGCGATCTTTCCAATGGTCAGGCCAGAACAGGCAGGGCACCCATCTTGCCGTGGCAATACACCAGTGGCCCGCTGCTCTGCTGGGGCACGATCAGGTTCTTCACCGCGCCGACCATGATGGCGTGGTCGCCGCCTTCGTATTCGCGCCACAACTCGCATTCGATGACCGCCGTGGCGTTGGCCAGGATCGGGTTGCCCAACTCGCTGAGCGTCCACTCGATCCCCTGGGCCTTGTCCTTGCCTTTGCGCGCGAAGGCATAGGCTTCGCTTTGCTGGCCGCCGGACAGCACGTGGATCGCAAAACGTTTGTTCCTGATCAGGACCGGGTAGGAGTCGGAGCTGTAGTTGGGGCAGAACAGCACCAGGGCCGGGTCCATCGACAACGAGCTGAAGGCGCTGGCGGTCAGGCCGACGATTTGCCCATCTTCATCGAGCGTAGTGATCACGGTCACTCCGGACGGGAACGAGCCCATGACTTGTTTGTAGATGGCGGCATCGATCATTGGACGGTCCTCGGGTGGTGTGACGCGTTTTTATATGTTTGTAGGTATGATGGTATACCGTAATACATCGATTGCAAGGTCTTTTTGAGTGAACCGATAAACGTACGGCTTTCGTCGAAAACCCAATGATTACGGGGCTATTGGCTAGCAAATGTGGGCGTGAATCGGGCAGGATACCGGCTCAGATGCTTGTTCAAAGACCGGATCAGTCTTGTTTAAAGTTTGGAATACCATAATATGGTCCGCATCTGAGGGGCGGCCAGAGAGTCCCCCCGGTTTGGCTTCATACAAAGATAAGAACAGACAAACTCGAGTCCATGCACATGTCCCAGATGTCCCGGCAAGATCCGTTGATCGAGAACCACACGGTCGACTATGTTCCACTCGCAGAGCGCCATGGGAAGGCCCGCGATCTTTTCACTCTGTGGTTCAGCACCAACATCGCGCCACTGCCCATCGTCACCGGCGCCATGGTGGTCCAGGTGTTTCATCTCAATCTGTTCTGGGGCCTGCTGGCGATTGCCCTCGGGCACATGGTCGGCGGTGTGGTGATTGCGCTGGCGTCGGCCCAGGGGCCGTGCATGGGCATTCCGCAGATGGTCCAGAGTCGTGGTCAGTTCGGCCGCTACGGCGCGCTGCTGATCGTGTTCTTCGCCGCCTTGATCTACATCGGTTTCTTCATCTCCAACATCGTGCTGGCTGGCAAATCGATTGTCGGCATTGCGCCGTCGGTTCCGGTACCGGCGAGCATTCTGATCGGCGCCCTCAGCGCAACGGCCATCGGGGTGATTGGTTATCGCTTCATCCACACCCTGAACCGCATCGGCACCTGGGTCATGGGCAGCGCGTTGCTCGCCGGTTTCCTCTACATCTTCGCCCACGACCTGCCGGCGGATTTCTTCACCCGCGGCGGGTTCAACCTGTCGGGCTGGCTGGCCACGGTTTCGCTGGGCATCATCTGGCAGATCAGCTTCTCGCCGTATGTGTCGGACTACTCGCGCTATCTGCCGGCGGACATCGGCATCACCCGGCCGTTCTTCGCCACTTACCTGGGGGCGACCCTGGGCACGATCCTGTCGTTCACCTTCGGTGCCGTGGCGGTACTGGCGACGCCCGAAGGCACTGAGGCAATGGCGGCGGTCAAGCAGTCCACCGGTTGGCTGGGGCCGATCCTGATGGTGCTGTTCCTGCTCAACATCATCAGCCACAACGCCCTGAATCTGTATGGCGCGGTGCTGTCGATCATCACCTCGATCCAGACCTTCGCCAGCCAGTGGACGCCGAGCATCAAGGTGCGCGTGGTGTTGTCGGGCATCGTCCTGGCGGGTTGCTGCGTGGTGGCGCTGGGTGCCTCGGCGAACTTCATTTCGCAGTTCATCGGCCTGATTCTGGCGCTGTTGCTGGTGCTGGTGCCCTGGGCGTCGATCAACCTGATCGACTTCTACCTGATCAAGCGTCGCCGCTACGACATCGCCTCGATCTTCCGCGCGGACGGCGGCATCTACGGGCGCTTCAACCTGCACGCGATCATCGCCTACTTCATCGGCATCATCGTGCAGCTGCCATTCGCCAACACTTCACTGTATGTCGGGCCGTACGCCAATCTGGTGGACGGCGCGGACCTGTCGTGGCTGGTGGGGCTGGTGGTGACGTGCCCGTTGTATTACTGCCTCGCTACGCGAAGCCAGGCGCAGGAAAGCCGTGCGATGAAGTTCGGCTACACCGACTGAGGCAAAATCGTTGGGTGTTCGATTGAAAATGCCCGGCGCGTCGCCGTCACTGTAGGAGCGAGCTTGCTCGCGATGGACTCAAGAGCGCTGCGTTTAGTCAGTAAACACGCGGCATCGTTAACGACCATCGTCGGAACGCCGCCCGGAGCAAGCTCGCTCCTACAGTGACGGCGGCGTGTCGGGCATTTTTGTGTTCGCTGATCGCTCAGGAATGCTTGAACACATTCAGGCCGCGTTGTACCGCCGGCCTGGCTTCGACCGTGTCGAACCAGCGCGATAGTTGTGGCAGCAGCTTCCAGTCCAGCCGGTCACGGAATGCCATGGCAATGGTGAACGCCGAAATGTCGGCCATGGAAAACTGTTCGCCGGCCATGAATTCGCCGGTCAAAAAACTTTCCGAGTAGGTCAGTTGTTCGATCACCCGCAGATCGATGATCGCCGCCGCTTTGTCCTGGCCTGCCTGGTGCAGGAAAAACGCGGCATGGCTGGGGGCGATGACATCGGTCACGAAAAAGAAATAGCGGTCGATCACCCGGGTGCGCACAGGTCCCGGCTGCGCCGGTGCCAGTTTTCCGGGGGCAATGGAGTCGGCGTACTGGATGATGGCGTTGGACTGGTTGATGACCAGCGTCGGCGTCGTCCCGTGATCGATCAGGGTCGGCACTTTCCCGGCCGGGTTGAGCGCCAGGAAGTCCGGCCCGCGGTGCTCCTGTGCATACAGGTCGAGCTTGCGTGCCGTGTAGGCGATGCCGGCTTCTTCCAGGGCAATCGCGGCCCGCAGACTGTTGCCAGTGCTGGCGCCGTACAGCTCGATTTGATCGTTCAGAAGTTGCGCCGCCTTGTTAACCGTTATATCTGTTTTATCTTCCATAAATCAGTCACTTATCTGATCTAATTTTTTCACGTGTTTTTTACGCGTGCAACGAGTGAGTGACTGCCAATCTGCCTCGTCCCATGGCAACCCTTCATTTGAGCGTTCGTCAAAGGTGGAGATTAGTCTATGACGGTCAACTGCCGACATTATCTGCCTTGCTGGGGAGAGTCGTTGCAAATGCGCTGCGTCAAGGGCTGCTACCGACCTGGAGCAGTCGGCGAACGGAATAATTGCAAATTAGTGGCTATGCTTGAATTGCTGTCGAAACTGATCAGGCAGTCCGGCAGGCTGCTTGGAAATGACCCGTCGGGATCACTCAGGATCGAATCGACTTTCGCTACGGTGCGGCTGGGCGCTTCGGAGAGTAAAAAAATTCACCATGAAATTCAGCATCGTCAAATGCATTGCTTAGTGTCGAATACTTGGTTGGCGTAGCACTTGAGACGTATAGCTTCTGGTTTCCGAATACCGCTTCTATTGGTCAATTTAGAAGGATTATGTTTGGAGATTGTGAAATGGATTTTTTCGGGAGTAAAAGCGCCGCACAGCACGCCATTCCCAGCCGTTCAAACAAGCCGCGCTCGACCAAATGGCACCGCATGTACTTTTTTCTTGCGGGATTCGACGTGCTGGTTGTTGTGCTGAGCGTGCTATTGAATCACCTGATCGTCGATACCTATCACCGCTCCATCAAGGCAAACCAGTCGTGGGTGCAACAGCTGTCGAGCTATTCAACGCTGGGCAGCCTGGCTTCCTCAGTCAATGCGCCGGGCAATAATGTGTTCGATACACATCATGTTGAAGCCGAATCGCGGAACATGAATGAAGCCTTGCGCGCCTTCAACGAGCATTTGGCAATGGCCAAAAAACAGTTGGAAGAACGGATCGCCCATGAGGCTGAACACAGTGCAGATATACAAGCCTTTTCCCTTGCATTGAAGGATGAGGTGGGTGCAGTAGATGCCGCGATGGTCGAAATGGTGAACGAGGCCTTGCTGATCTTTTCCTACTTCAGGGAGGGGCAGTCGGATAATGCCGGCAAGCGCATGGCAACGATGGACAGGAAGTATGCCCAGTTGCTCGCCTCACTCAGCACCGTGCGCGATCGCGTTGGCCTGATTCAAAGCAGGCTCCTGGAGGAGGAGCTTGAGTCGGTCGAGGAACTGCGCCGGGTCGAATACGCGATCATGGTGTTCGTACTGTTGATGGTCAGTGCGGCCGTTATCTATGGGGGCAAGATCAGGCGCGAAATGGAATCGCAAGCCGCGGAAAGGGAAGGTTATCTGGCAGTGCTGCGCGAAAGCGAGATGCAGGCCCGCCAGCAAGCATCGCTGCTGGACAAGGCCCAGGACGCGATTGTCGTTCACGGGATGGATAACCGCATCCTGTACTGGAACAAAAGTGCCGAGCGTCTCTACGGTCTGTCAAAGGAAGAGGCACTCGGCAAATCGGCACAGGAGTTGATCTACCAGGGTAGCGCCGCTTTCAATGCGGCCACTAACAGCCTGATAGAAACGGGTGACTGGGCGGACGAAGTTACACTTCGACGCCAGGATGGCCGCACCATCACGCTCGAAAGTCATCGAACCCTGGTGCGAGACGATGATGGCCAGCCGCAATCCGTTCTGTCGATCAATACTGACATCACCCACCGTAAGACAGCTGAGCAAGAGGTCCAGCGCTTGGCTTTCTACGATCAGTTGACCGGGCTGGCCAACAGGCGGCTCATGTTGGACCGGTTACAGCATCTGCTGGCAGGCAGCTCCCGTAGCCTGCATACGAGCGGGATAATTCTCATTGACCTGGATAACTTCAAGGCACTGAACGATACGTTGGGGCATGACAGAGGCGACATGTTGCTGCAGCAAGTTGCTCTGCGCCTTTGCGGCTGCATACGCGAGAGCGACACCGTGGCTCGCCTGGGCGGAGACGAATTCGTCGTCCTGATGGATGGCCTTAATGAGAACCCTCGAGAAGCAGCTATCCAGGCCAAGGCTGTTGGCGAAAAGATTCTCGACGCTCTGAACATTTCCTACCAGTTGGATGGCTATGAGCACCACAGCACCCCCAGCCTCGGCATTGCGCTGTTCCAGGGGCAGCTGAGCACAGTGGACGATATTATGAAGCGCGCTGACCTGGCGATGTATCGAGCCAAGGCGGCGGGCCGCAATACCATGCGCTTCTTCGATCCGGAAATGCAGGCGGTTGCCACGGCACGCGCCAGGCTGGAAGTAGACTTGCGCCAAGGCTTGCAGAACAACGAGTTCCTTCTTCATTACCAGCCGCAGGTCAATAGTGAGGGCCGTATCATTGGCGCAGAGGCACTGATGAGATGGCAGAATCCTGAGCGCGGAGTCGTGTTTCCAGGCGAGTTCATTCCATTGGCAGAGGAAACGGGGTTGATTCTGCCGCTAGGCCGTTGGGCGCTGCAGGCCGCCTGCGCTCAACTGGTTGCCTGGGCAAAGCATTCGGAAACCGCCCGATTGGGTATGGCTGTGAATGTCAGCGCCCGCCAGTTTCACCATCCGGACTTCGTCGAGGAGGTACTGCAAGTACTGAGATGCACGGGGGCCGATCCGAAGAAATTGAAACTGGAACTGACCGAAGGCCTGCTGATAGAGGATATTGAAGGTACTGTCGCCAAAATGATCGAGTTGAAAGAGATCGGCATAGGCCTTTCGCTGGATGATTTCGGAACCGGCTACTCGTCACTGTCATACCTCAAGAGCCTTCCGCTGGATCAACTCAAGATCGACCAGTCCTTCATCAGGGATGTGCTGGTTGATTCCAACGACGCCGCCATCGCCTGCGCGATTGTGAGCCTGAGCCAGATATTGGGGCTTTCGGTGATTGCAGAAGGTGTGGAGACAGAAGCTCAGCGCACCTTTCTGGTCAAGCATGGCTGCCAGACCTATCAGGGCTTCCTGTTTTCTGCGCCACTGCCAGCCGAACAATTTGAGAAATACGTTCACGAAAGATCAATGGCGAGCACTGATTTCCCACGGACGTAGACCAAGTCGCCATAACTTCGCAGGTGCCTGGGAACGTCTGCTTTCGGCTGTGGATTCAACCCACTGCCGGCGAGGTCGGCAGGATGAAAATCCGCTGCACCGATATGCAAAAACAGTGATCGTCCATACCCCTGCACGACAAGGCTTATCCCTCCACGAAAACTACTTTCACCGCGTTTGATAATAGCCTGCCGAAATGTTTTAAGAGTTTCACAAGCCAGTCAGTAAACCCTCACCTCGAACAATTCGCATCACTCATCGAGCGCGCCTGTTGTCGCGTTCGTGTTGAGCGCTGTTGCGTGGGCGGCAATCGGGTCCTGCCTGGCGGTGAAACCTTCAAAAACGATAAGAAACACCCAGGAGCACCCTATGTTCAAACGCGCGATTCCCACCGCAGTCCTGTTGGCCACCGGTTCGCTGTGTGCACAGGCGGCCGATTCCGCCACCCATGGTTTTCTTGAAGACAGCAAGGCCAGCCTGTCGATGCGCACCCTGTACTTCAACAGCGACAATCGCGATGGCGCAGCGGATCCTTCGAAAACCGAAGAGTCGGCCCAGGGCTTCGTGTTGCGCTATGAGTCCGGGTTTACCCAGGGCACGCTAGGGTTCGGGCTCGATGCCCAGGCGTTGCTCGGTATCACGCTGGACAGCGGAGCGGGGCGCCATGTCGGTAGCGGCATGATTCCTTCCGACGGCGACGGCGCGGCCGACACCTGGAGCAGCTTCGGCCCCACGGCGAAGATGCGCCTGGCCAGGACTGAATTTCGCTACGGCACCTTGCTGCCGAAGTTGCCGATCCTGTTGGCCAACGATGCGCGTGTGTTGCCGCAATCGTTTACCGGTGCGCAGGTCACTTCGAACGACATCGATGGCCTGACCCTGACCAGCGGTGTGCTCGAGCACGCGGTCGGGCGTGCCTCGACCGACCGTACAGGGCTGTCGGTCGCCGGCAGTACCCAGGACAGCAACAAGTTCTACTACGCCGGCGCTGACTACAACCTCAGCAAAAGCCTCAAGACGCAGTATTACTTCGCGCAGCTGGAAGACTTCTACAACCAGAGCTTTCTCGGCCTGACGCACATTCTGTCCATCGACAGCGCCAGCTCACTGACCACCGACCTGCGCTACTTCCGCACCACGTCCAGCGGTGCCAACAGCACAGCCTCCGGCCGTGCGCAAGGTTATCGGGTATCCGGTTACACCGACGACAACGACGGTGAAATCGATAACAGCACCTGGGTGGCGATGGTCACCTACACCCATGGCGGGCATGCGGTGTCGGTGGGTCATCAACGGGTGGGCGACGGCAGCAACTTCGTCCAGCCCAACCAGGGCAGCCTGGTGGACAAAGGGGCGGGTGGCGGCAGTGTCTACCTGCCCACAGACAAGATGATCCAGAACTTTGCCCGCGCCGGAGAGCAGACGAACTTCGGGCAATACACCTACGACTTCGCGCCCATGGGCGTGCCAGGCCTGAAAGCCTCGATCGCGTACCTGAAGGGCACGGACATCAAGGCGCAAAACGCCAGCGATCAGTCCGAATGGGAGCGCGACATGACCCTGGACTACGTGTTGCAGTCGGGCACGTTCAAAGGGGTGGGGTTCACACTGCGTAATGCCAAATCGAACACCGACGCCGGTCGCAATGTGGACCAGAGCCGGTTCATCATCAACTACACCTTGTCATTGCTGTAATCACGCACATCCCCCTGTGGGAGCGGCGGTGCGGCGATCCGACTTGCTCGCGAAGGCGGTGTGTCAGGCGACATTGTTATTGAATGTGCCGGCCTCATCGCGGGCAAGCCCGCTCCCACAAAAAACGATTCATGGACTGGCCGCCGCACTGTCGCATCGCTGATCAATGCGGACAGGTATTTTGGCCGTTTCGATCTCCTTTTGGCCTGACTCACGCTGTGAACCGGCCACGCCCTCGGCAAGAATCACAACCAGAAACTTCACTTCCTTGCCCTTGGCAATTTTCAAGGCTGCTGCCGTGTACAGAACATAAAAACCATCGAACTCACGCCACACTTGGGGAAATGCTCCATGGACTCAATGAAACGCATACTGGGCGCCACCGTTTGCGGACTGTCGCTGCTGGCCAGCGCGGTGCACGCCGAACAGCACGAATTGCGGGTGTACAACTGGGCGGACTACATCCTGCCGTCCGTACCCAAGGATTTTGCCAGGGACACCGGGATCAAGGTGACCTGGGACACCTTCGACACCAACGAGTCCCTGGAAGCCAAGCTGCTCACCGGCAACTCGGGCTACGACCTGGTGGTGCCCTCGAACCAGTTCATCGAAACCCAGATCAAGGCGGGCGTGTTCCAGAAACTCGACAAGTCCAAGTTGCCGAACTGGTCGCACCAGGACCCGGCGTTGCTCAAGCTGCTGGACAAGAACGACCCGGGCAACCAGTACGGCGTGCCCTACATGTACGGCACCGTGCTGATCGGTTTCAACCCGGCCAAGGTCAAGGCGGCGCTGGGCGAGAATGCGCCGGTGGACAGCTGGGACCTGGTGTTCAAGCCCGAGAACATGGAGAAGCTCAAGGCCTGTGGCGTCGCGATGCTCGACTCGCCGTCGGAGATCCTGCCGCTGGCCCTGCATTACCTGGGGCTGGACCCGAACAGCCAGAACCCGGATGACTACGAAAAAGCCAAGGCGCTGATGCTCAAGGTCCGTCCTTACGTTACCTACTTCAACTCCGCCAAGTACATGACCGACATCGCCAACGGCGATATCTGCGTGGCCATCGGTTACTCCGGCAGCTTCTATCAGTTCGGCAACCGCGCCAAAGAGGCGGGTAACGGTGTGGTCGTCGACTGGCGCCTGCCCAAAGAGGGCGCGCCGATCTGGTTCGACACCTTCGCCATCCCCAAAAGCGCGAAGAACGTCGCCGAGGCCCACGAATTCCTCAACAACCTGCTGGACCCGAAAGTCATCGCACCCATCAGCGACTTCCTCGGTTACCCGAATGCCAACAAGGACTCGCTGGCGCTGATCGACAAGGACATCACCGGCAACCCGAACCTGACACCGACCCGCGAGGCATTGAATACGCTGTACGTCGTGCAGCCATTGCCGCAAAAGCTCGAACGGGTGCGCACGCGGGTGTGGACCAGCATCAAGTCCGATCAGTAACCCGAATCCCTGTAGGAGCGAGCCTGCTCGCGAAAGCGACCTGACAGTCAATGCATGTGTCGACTGCCACACCGCCATCGCGAGCAAGCTCGCTCCCACAGGTTTTATGTGTCGAGCACAGGTTTTGTGCGCACCCATGAACCTGTGGGAGCGAGCTTGCTCGCGATGGCGGACTGACAGGCAACAGAGATGTACGGCGCAAGGCTCAGCGAAAAAACTCCCCCGGCGTTTCACCAAACTGCTGACGAAACGCCGCAATAAACGCCGACGTCGAGTCATAGCCACAAGCCAGCGCCACGTCGGTCACGCGCTCGCCCTGTTCCAGGGGTGTCAGGGCGCCGAGCAGGCGCAAACGCTGGCGCCAGGCGCGAAAGGTCAGGCCGGTGTCGCGCAGGAACAGGCGACTGAGGGTTTTCTCGGTGACACCGAATCGGTCGCTCCAGTGACTGAGGGTGGTTTGTTGCTCGGGGTGCGACTCCAGGCTTTGCGCGATTTGCCGCAACCGGCTGTCCTGGGGCAGCGGCAGCATCAGGTCGATCTGCGGGGCCTCAGCCAACTGATCGAGAATCACCTGGGCCAACCGGCCGTGCGCGCCATCCTGGTCGTACTCCACCGGAATCTGACTGAAGGCACGGATCAACTCGCGCAACAGATCACTCACCGCCAACACATGACAGCCCGGTGGCGCCCAGGTCGAGACGCTGCAATCGATGTACAGGCTGCGCATTTCCGTGCGCGGCGAACTGAACACCCGGTGCGGCATGCCCGCCGGAATCCACACCGCACGCTCCGGCGGGGCGACGAAGCGCCCGACGCCGGTCTGGATTTCGAGCACGCCCTGGATCGCATAGGACAGCTGCACCCACGGGTGGCTGTGGCGCCGGGTCAGGGCGCGATTGGGCAGCGATTCGGTACGGCCGTAGAGCGGCCTGGGCAGGCTGGACAGCCCGGGAATACTGCGCCGGATACTTTTGTCATGTCCTTTAGGCGGCATCGGTGGGCTCATCGGCGTTAGTCGGTAATATCCAGTCACGTTAGAGTCGCTTTCACGTACTGGCAACCCCCGGATGATCAACCCATGACGCGCCCCCGTTTGTTACCCGACAACTTCACCCTGACCCTGATCGGCGTGGTCGCGCTCGCCAGCCTGCTGCCTGCCAGCGGCCAGGTCGCGGTCGGTTTTGGCTGGCTGACCAACATCGCCATCGCGCTGCTGTTTTTCCTGCATGGCGCCAAGCTGTCCCGCGAGTCGATCATTGCCGGTGCCGGGCACTGGCGCCTGCATTTGCTGGTGTTCAGCCTGACCTTCGTGCTGTTCCCGCTGCTCGGTCTGGCGCTCAAACCGCTGCTGTCACCGCTGATCGGCAACGACCTGTACATGGGCATGCTCTACCTGTGTGCGCTGCCCGCCACCGTGCAGTCGGCGATTGCCTTCACTTCGCTGGCGCGGGGCAACATCCCGGCGGCGATCTGCAGCGCGGCGGCGTCGAGCCTGTTCGGGATTTTCCTCACGCCCTTGCTGGTGACCCTGCTGCTGAATGTGCATGGCGAAGGCAGCTCGACCCTCGACGCCATCCTCAAGATCAGCGTGCAGTTGCTGCTGCCGTTCATTGCCGGGCAGATCGCGCGGCGCTGGATCGGCAACTGGGTGGGGCGCAACAAGAGTTGGCTGAAGTTCGTCGATCAGGGTTCGATTTTGCTGGTGGTCTACGGCGCGTTCAGCGAGGCGGTGATCGAAGGCCTCTGGCACCAGATTCCGTTGCTGGACCTGGTCGGGCTGGTGGTGGCGTGCTGCGTGGTCCTGGCGCTGGTGTTGGTGGCCTCGGCCGTACTGGGCAAGGCGTTCGGCTTCAATCAGGAAGACCGCATCACCATTCTTTTCTGCGGCTCGAAGAAAAGCCTGGCGACGGGTGTGCCGATGGCGCAGGTGTTGTTTGCCGGTAGCACCATTGGCGTGTTGATCCTGCCGTTGATGCTGTTCCACCAGATTCAACTGATGGTCTGTGCGGTGCTGGCGCAGCGTTTTGCCAATCGGCCGGAATCGATTCCGGAACTGATGGCCCAGGTCGATCCCTGAAAATCCCGGGAACCTGTAGGAGCCAGCTTGCTGGCGATTGACTGTAGGAGCCAGCCTGCTGGCGATGGACTGTAGGAGCCAGCCTGCTGGCGATGGACTGTAGGAGCCAGCCTGCTGGCGATGGACTCCAGTGCGCCGCGTACATCCAGCTAACCCGCGTTATCGTTAACGACCATCGCTGGCAGGCCAGCTCCTACAAAGAACCGCGTTCATCCAGTTCACCCGCGTAATCGTTAACGACCATCGCTGGCAGGCCAGCTCCTACAAAGGACCGCGTTTTTCCAGTTCACACGCGTTATCGTTGACGACCATCGCGAGCAAGCTCGCTCCTACAGGAGACCGCGTCTGTAGGAGCGAGCTTGCTAAGCCAGCGCCTGCATTAGCGCTTGTCAGCCGCCAATGGCGGGGTGCGCGGCGGGATCATGCGTTTGCTGCCGGTCGACTCGAACGCCGATGCCAGGTGCAGCAGCGACGAGTCGTCATAGGCGCGCCCGGCAAACGTCAGGCCGACCGGCATGCCGATGTCCGGCATCACGCCCATTGGCACGGTGACCGTTGGCACGCCGAGGTGACGAATGGCGAGGTTGCCGTTGGCGACCCAAATACCGTTGCTCCAGGCGATATCCGCCGACTGCGGATCGACATCGGCATTCGCCGGCGCTACATCGGCGACCGTCGGGAACAGCACCGCGTCGAGGCCCAGGCGATCCATCCAGTCTTCCAGATCGATCTTGCGGGTCTTCTCCAGTCCGCGCAGGCCGTCGGGCACTGTGCTGATCTGGTCCCACGGCGTGATACCGCGCTCGGCCATGCGCACGTATTCGTCCATGCCGGCGACCAGGTCGCCCTCGCGGTTGGGCAGGGTGCCCGGGTCGTGAGGGAAGATCAGCGGGCCGTCGACATCGGCCAGGCGATTCAATTTCGGATCGCCATTGGCCTGCAGGAAGTCATCGAACGCCCAGGCGGTCAGGTCCCACAGCTCATGGTGCAGGAATTCCTTGGAAACGATGCCGCGATTGAACACGGTCGGCGCGCCAGGACGATCGCCTTCGCAATTGGAGACCAGCGGGAAGTCCACGTCGATCACTTGCGCACCGGCGTCTTCGAGGGCCTTGCGCGCCTGTTCCCACAGACCGATCACCGACGGACGGGTAATGATGCGCTGGCCGGTCGGGCCACCGATGCCCGGTGCTTCAGAGGTGCCGGCTTCAGGGTCGGCGTTGATGTACATGCGCGGAATGCCGAACTTCTTGCCCTTGAGCGCTTCGCTGTTCGCCGCCAGCGCGGCATAGGATTGCGGGCGTACCTCGGACGATTTCGGAATGGGCACCCAAGGTTGCAAGCGCCACAGGTCACCGCGGGTATCCGCGTCATCGGCCACCACCACGTCGAGCACTTCGAGCAGGTCGGCCATGGTCCGGGCAAACGGCACGACCACGTCCATGGTCGGGGTCAGCGGCCAGTTGCCGCGTACCGAGATCACGCCGCGCGAAGGGGTGTAGGCGCACAAACCGTTGTTCGAGGCCGGGCCGCGACCACTCGACCAGGTTTCTTCCGCCAGACCGAAAGCGGCGAAACTGGCCGCAGTCGCCGTGCCGGCACCGTTCGACGAACCAGAGGCGAAAGGGGCGGTGAGGTAATCAGCGTTGTACGGGCTCTCGGCACGGCCGTAGACGCCGCGCTGCATGCCGCCGTTGGCCATCGGCGGCATGTTGGTCTTGCCCAGGCAGATCGCCCCGGCGGCGCGCAGGCGTTCGATGGTGAACGCATCGCGATAGGCGATCAGGTCCTTGAAGGCCGGGCTGCCGGAAGCGGCGGTGAGGCCCTTGACCAGATAACTGTCCTTGGCGGTGTAAGGGATGCCGTCCAGCGGACCCAGCACCTGGCCCTTGGCGCGACGGGCGTCGGCGGCCTGCGCTTCGGCGAGGGCCTCGGGGTTGCGCACCACCACCGCGTTCAGTGCCGTGGGCGTCTCGGGGCCGTCATAGGCGTCGATCCGCGCGAGATAGGCCTGGACCAGTTCAACCGAGGTGGTCTGGCCGGATTCGAGCGCGGCGCGCAGCTCGGCAATGGAAACTTCGGTAACTTCGATCATGCTGCCACCGCCGCTTGCAGGTGGAGGGTCCCAAACACTTCACTTTTCTCGAAATGGACTTTCATATCGTTATTCTCGTTGCACTGTGTGGCACGACAGGGTCGGGTGTTAAAAATACTGAGCACTATTTAGCATTAAACCGGGATTTTAGGAATCCGTTGTCCAATTTATCTTACAGGCGACAGAAAAAAGGCCACCACAACCCGACGTTGTGGTGGCCCGAGGGTGACGCATTATAGTGGCCCGCGCGCGCAGGCCAATGGATCAGTGAGCGCCGGCAGCCTTGTTCAGGTCGCTTTCGGCCCATTCGGTGTAGACGCAGGCATCCGCAGTGGCCCAGCGCACCCGCACCGGGTCGCCGGCCTTGAGCGGCATGCCGGCGGCGGACAGTGCCTTGACCGTCATCGAGGTGCCGCCGGCAGTGATCACGCTGCAGGTCTGGCTTTCGCCGAGGAACAACACTTCCACGACCTTGGCCGAGACTTCGTTCCAGCCGGCGGCCAGCGGTTCGGCGAGGGCTTGTTCATTGCTCAGGGCCAGGGCTTTTTCCGGGCGTACCATCAGCAGCACGTCCTGGTCGGTTTGCAGGCTGGCGGTGAGTCGGATCGACAGCGGTTGCCCCTCGAAAGTCGCCACCGCATTGCCCTGGGCCTTGAGCTTGAGGAAGTTGGAGTTGCCGAGGAACGAGGCGACAAAGGCGTTCGGCGGATTCTGGTAAAGGTCATAACCGCTGCCCAGGCCAACGATCTTGCCGTGGCTGAAGATCGCGATGCGCTGGGACAGGCGCATGGCTTCTTCCTGATCATGGGTCACGTAGACGATGGTGATGCCCAGGCGCCGATGCAGCTGGCGCAGTTCATCCTGCAAGTCTTCGCGCAGTTTCTTGTCCAGCGCGCCGAGGGGTTCGTCCATCAACAGGATGCGTGGCTCGTAAACCAGTGCGCGGGCGATGGCGACCCGTTGCTGCTGGCCACCAGACAGTTGCGAAGGGCGGCGATGGGCGAATTGCTCAAGCTGTACCAGCTTGAGCATCGCATCGACCCGGCGCTCGCGTTCGGCCGTGGCCAGTTTGCGGATCGCCAGCGGGAAGGCGATGTTGTCGCGCACCGACAGGTGCGGGAACAGCGAGTAGCGCTGGAACACCATGCCGATGTCGCGCTTGTGCGGCGGCACGTTGACCAGCGACTGGCCGTTGACCAGGATCTCGCCGCTGCTCGGCGTTTCGAAGCCGGCGAGCATCGACAGCGTGGTGCTTTTGCCCGAGCCGCTGGAGCCGAGGAAGGTGAGGAATTCACCGTCCTTGATGTCCAGCGAGATGTTGTCCACGGCGGCGAAGTCGCCGTAGTGCTTGTTCAGGTTACGCAGGCTGACCAGGGGTTTGTCATTTTGCTGCGCGGAATCTTTGATCACTGCACTCATGTCGTACTCCTGGCGCTCAAGCGCTGATTTCGTTGCGCCGGCGCAGAGCGGCGGCGATCACCATGACCAAGACCGAGAGGCCGATCAGCAGCGTCGAGGCGACGGCGATCACGGGCGTCAGGTCCTGGCGCAGGGTGGTCCACATTTTCACGGGAAGGGTTTGCAGGGTCGGGCTGGCCATCATCACGCTCAGCACCACTTCATCCCACGAGACGAGGAAGGCGAAGAGGGCGCCGGCGACCATGCCCGGGCGGATCGCCGGGAAGGTCACCTTGAACACCGCTTGCAGGCGCGAGGCGCCGCAGATCACCGCCGCATCCTCGATCGACTGATCGAACAGCTTCAGCGAGTTGATGATCGAGATGATGGTGAACGGCAACGCCACGATCACATGGCTGACCACGAAGGCGAACATGGTCCCGGTGTAGCCCAGTTTCAGGAACAGCGCGTACACCGCCACGGCGATGATCACCAGGGGCACGATCATCGGCAGGGTGAACAGGCCGTAGAGCATTTCCCGGCCGGGGAAGCGGCCGCGCACCAGGGCGAACGCGGTGGGCAGGCCCAGCGCGACGGCGAAGAACGTGGTCAGCACCGCGACCTTGAGGCTGGCCATCGCCGCGTTCATCCAGTCGGCGTTGGAGAAGAACTGGCCGTACCATTTCAGCGTCCAGCCCGGCGGCGGGAACACCAGCCATTGCGACGAACCGAACGACAGCAGCACGATGAACACGATCGGCAGCAGCAGGAACAGACCGATCAGCCCGGTGGTGGCATAGAGGCCGAAGCGCATCCGGCGGCTCATGGCATTGGGGGTCAGGAGCATGACGGCTTACCTCGCGTTGCTGGCGCCAACCGGGGATTCCGGCTGGAGCTTCAGGTAGAAGTAGAACAGCACCAGCGTGATCACGATCAACAACGCGGCGCCGGCGCTGGCCAGGCCCCAGTTGAGGAACGACTGCACCTGCTGAATGATGAACTCGGGCAGCATCATGTTCTGCGCACCGCCCAGCAGCGCCGGGGTCACGTAGTAACCGAGGGACATCACGAACACCATCAGGCCACCGGAGAACAGCCCCGGCCGGCACAGCGGCAGGAACACCCGGAAGAAGTTGGTCCAGGGGCTGGCGCCGCAGATCGAACCGGCCTGCAGGATCATCGGGTCGATGGCCTGCATGGTCGCCTGCAACGGCAGCACGATGAACGGGATCATGATGTAGCTCATGCCGATCACCACGCCGGTGAGGTTGTGCACCATCTCCAGCGGTTGATCGATGATGCCCATCGCCATCAGCGCCTTGTTGATCACCCCGGAGGCTTGCAGCAACACCAGCCAGGAGTAGGTGCGGGCGAGCAGGCTGGTCCACATCGACAACAGCACGATGTTGAGGATCCAGCGCCCCCAGCCACGCGGCACCAGGGTGATCGCCCAGGCCAGCGGGAAGCCCAGCAGCAGGCTGAACAGCGTGACCAGGCCCGCCACCGAGAAGGTGTTGAGCAACACCCGGGCATAGGCCGAGTTGGCGAACAGTTGCTCGTAGTTGCCCAGGCCCGGCACCGGTTCCAGCACGCCGCGCAACAGCAGGCCAATCAGCGGCGCGAGAAAGAACAGGCCGAGAAACAGCAGGGCGGGGACCAGGTTACTGGCGCCACGCCAACGCTGTTTCAGCGACGGCGAGGGTTGTTTTGCAAGGGGCTGGCCGACTGCCGAACCGGCAGCGCCAATGGCGCTCCCGGAGGCCGTGGAAGGACGAGGCGCAGTTGCCGTCATTTTCATTTGACCAGCCATTCGTTCCACCGTGTCGCAATGGCCGGACCGTTCTTGGCCCAGTATGCGAAATCAAGAGTGATCTGATCCTTTGCGTAGGCCGTCGGCAGGTTCGGGGCCAGCACCGAGTCCAGGCGCGCCACGCTGTCGACGTTGACCGGGGCGTAGGCGGTCAGGTTGGAGAAGTCGGCCTGTCCTTTGGCGCTGCTGGCGTTGGCCAGGAACTTCATCGCCGCGTCCTTGTTTTTCGAACCCTTGGGAATGACCAGGATGTCGGCCATGACCAGGTTCTGCTTCCAGCTTACGCCGACCGGGGCGCCGTCTTCCTGCAGGGCATGAATCCGGCCGTTCCAGAACTGGCCCATGCTCGCTTCGCCGGAGGCCAGCAGTTGCTGCGACTGCGCGCCGCCGCCCCACCAGACGATGTCTTGCTTGATGGTGTCGAGTTTCTTGAACGCGCGGTCCAGGTCCAGCGGATAGAGCTTGTCCGCCGCTACACCGTCGGCCAGCAGCGCCAGTTCGAGCACGCCAGGGCTTGGCCATTTGTAGAGGGCGCGTTTGCCGGGGTAGGTCTTGGTGTCGAACAGCGCGGACCAGTCCTGAGGCTTGCTGGCGCCGAGCTTGCCTTCGTTGTAGCCGAGGACAAAGGAGAAGAAGAACGAGCCGACGCCGTGATCGCTGACGAAGCGCGGGTCGATCTTGTCGCGCTCGATGACTTTGAAATCGAGGGGTTCGAGCAAGCCTTCGGCGGCGGCGCGCAGGGCGAAGTCGGCTTCGACATCGACCACGTCCCATTGCACGTTGCCGCTTTCGACCATGGCCTTGAGCTTGCCGTAGTCGGTCGGGCCATCCTGCACAACGGTGATGCCGCTGGCCTTGCTGAACGGATCGGCCCAGGCCTGCTTTTGCGCATCCTGGGTGCTGCCGCCCCAACTGACGAAGTTGACGCTTTCAGCCGCCAGCAATGCCTGGCTGGTGACGCTCAGCAGTCCCGCAAAAAGAACCGCGGTCGCACGTTTGTTCAACACCATTTTCACGCCCTCATTGTTGTGTTTATGAGCGGGGCCTTCGAGTGCCCGCCTATCGGGAGCAGTAGGTCCGTCGAGTCAGTGCTGACTGTCCGGTCTATGGAATATCATATTATGGTATTCCAAACTTTGTGCAAGCACTTTGCCGTACCGGCTATCAGCCAAATTGCTCTTTATGACGTTGATTTATCCCTAGCCACATTCCTGTGGGAGCGGGCTTGCCCGCGATAGCGGTACATCTGTGACATTGATTTTGGATGTACCGCCGTCATCGCGGGCAAGCCCGCTCCCACAGGGTTTTTTCCATGCAGGAATGACTGCGTATCACTCGGTGAACGCAATACTCTCCACCACCTCCAGGTCATACCCGGTCAAGCCCGCATACTTCAACGGCGGACCGAGATGGCGCAGCTTGCCGACACCCAGGTTCTGCAGGATCTGCGCGCCGGTGCCCACCTCCGAATAAATCCGCGACTGCGAACGGTTGAACTGCCGGGGCGGTTGGGTCAATTGCGGCACGCGTTCCAGCAGCGCCTGGGAGGATTCGTGATTGGCCAGCACCACCACCACACCGTGGCCTTCGGCGGCGACACGCTGCAAGGCGGCCCACAAGGTCCAGTTGGTCGGTCCGCTGTATTCGGCGCCGACCAGGTCGCGCAACGGATCGATCACATGCACGCGCACCAGCGTCGGTTCTTCGCGGCGCAGATCGCCCATGACCATGGCCATGTGGACACCGCCTTCGATGCGATCCTCAAAGGTGATCAGACGGAAGGTGCCGTGCACCGTCGGCAAGTCACGTTCACCGATGCGCACGATGGTGTGTTCGGTGCTCAGGCGGTAGTGGATCAGGTCGGCGATGGTGCCGATCTTGATCCCGTGCCTGCGCGCGAACACTTCCAGGTCGGGGCGGCGGGCCATGGTGCCGTCGTCGTTCATCACTTCGACGATCACCGAGGCAGGCGTATGGCCGGCCAGGCGGGCCAGGTCGCAACCGGCTTCGGTGTGGCCGGCGCGGGTCAGCACACCGCCTTCCCGGGCGCGCAACGGGAAGATGTGCCCGGGTTGCACGATGTCGGCAGGACCTGCGTTGGCGGCGACGGCGGCGGCCACGGTGCAGGCACGATCGGCAGCGGAGATACCGGTGGTCACACCGACGGCGGCCTCGATGGACACGGTGAACGCGGTGCTGAACACGCTGCCGTTGCTCGGCACCATTTGCTCCAGGCCCAGGCGTTTGCAGTGTTCGTCGGTCAGGGTCAGGCAGATCAGGCCACGGGCTTCACGGGCCATGAAGCTGATCGCCTCGGGTGTGCAGCAGTCGGCGGCCAGCAACAGGTCGCCTTCGTTTTCCCGGTCTTCATCGTCGACCAGCAGGACCATTTTGCCGAGGCGGTAATCTTCGATGATTTCTTCGATGCTGTTGAAGGCCATGCTGGAGTCTCGGTGTTTGTGGGATGAGTAATGTGGTATACCATAATACAAAACAAACCGAGAGGTCACTATGAAGGCGTACTGGATTGCTCACGTGGATGTCACTGACCCTGATCAGTACAGCCAATACACCCGGCGGGCGCCACAGGCGTTTGCCCTGTATGGCGGTCGGATTCTGGCGCGGGGCGGGCGTAGCGAGGCGATGGAAGGTCGGGCGACGCCGCAGCGCAGCGTGGTGATCGAGTTTGATTCCTATGAGCAGGCGGTGGCTTGTTATCACTCTGCGTTGTATCAGGAGGCCAGGGGGTATCGTGAGGGGGTGGCTTTGGCTGAGGTCATCATTGTCGAAGGCGTGGCGAATTGACTCTGTAGGAGCTGCCGAAGGCTGCGATCTTTTGATCTTGATCTTCCGCTCTTAAAAATCAAAATCAAAAGATCGCAGCCTGCGGCAGCTCCTACAGGGATTTTTGTCCGCCCACGATATTCAGGGTGTACTCGGTCAATGTAGGAGCTGCCGAAGGTTGCGATCTTTTGATCTTCCTGCTCTCCGGTTCTGCGCATTGGGCAACCCGGCATGGATGGCGGCGGGCCCTGTAGGAGCGAGCTTGCTCCGGGCGGCGTTCCGACGAAAAACCTGAGAGCACCGCGGGGTGTCAGGCTCCCCGCATCATCGTTGACCGTTACCGCAGCAATGGATATGTACACCTTCAAAAAAATACCACCCGCCCCGCAGATCCCCCCGATGATTATTTTTTGTCGGCCATCGCTTGCGTGTCGCGGTCGATAGTTGGGCACCGTGTCCGGGCTGAGCAAACCTGACCGGAGCCCAATAATGATAAAAAAAAGCTCGGCCACAGCCGGAGTCCGCCAACGACTTCCCCGGCTTGGCCATACCCGCCCGCAACCGCTTGCGTTGGCGATTCTTGCCGTACTCACGGGGCCGGCCTGCGCCACCACTTTTGACCTCAACGAAGACTGGAGCCTGTCGACCAAGACCAGTCTGAGCCTGGGCAGCAGTTGGTCGACGCAAAACCCCGACAAAAGCCTGATGACCCGCGCCAACGCCCTGCAGGCCCAAGGCGTGAATGCCAATGGCACCAGCGTCAGCGCCGACGACAACCGGCTGAACTTCGAGAAGGGCGATCCCATCTCGCAGCTGTTCAAGGGCCTCACCGATTTCAGCCTCGATGGCCAGGGCCAGGGCGCGTTCCTGCGCTTCAAATACTGGTACGACCACGCCTATGAAACCGGCAATGGCCGCTTCAAGGATTTCGACGATTCGGGCTGGGACGACCTGTCGAAGTTCAAGGGCTTCCAGGTCCTCGACGCCTACGTCTGGAAAGACTTCCAGGTGGCCGAGCATCCGCTGAACGTGAAGGTCGGCAACCAGGTGTTGTCCTGGGGCGAGGCGCTGTTGATCCAGAACGGCATCAACGTGATCAACCCGCTGGACATCTCGGCGTTCAACCGTCCCGGCGTGGAAATCAAGGAAGGCCAGTTGCCGGTGGAGATGGTGTCCTTCAGCTTCGGCCTGACCGACACCACCAACCTCGAAGGTTTCTATCAGTACAACTGGCGGCCCAGTGTCCTCGACGGTTGCGGCACTTTCTTCGCCAGCAGCGACGTGATTCAGCCGGGGTGCGGGCCGTTGTACCTGAGCCAGGTGCAGACCGATGATCAGATGCAGGCCGCGGGTTTGTTCGCGACGTCCCGGGGCAACGAGTCGCCGTCCGACTACGGCCAGTTCGGCTTCGCCCTGCGCCAGATGATCCCGGCGCTGAACGATGCCGAAGCGGCGTTTTACTACATCAACTATCACTCGCGGTTGCCGTATTTCACCCTCAACGCCAGGAACACTTCCTTGCCCGGCAGCTTCCCCGGTGGCATCCAGGGGCCGAGCTATGCGGCGGCCTTCCCGGAAAACATTCACCTGTACGGCATCAGCCTCAACGGCGTCGAACCGGTCACCGGGATTTCCCTGGCGGGTGAGCTGAGCTATCGGCCGAACATGCCGATCGCGATCAACGCGCCCGACGTCAACGTCGCCGTGATTTCCGGGCCGGGGGGCAGTTCCTGGGTGCAATTGCCGCCCGGTTTCAGCACCATCAATGGCAGCCAGTTCGATGCCTGGGAACGCAAGGGCGTCTGGCAGATGACCGGTTCGGCCACCCAGGCCATCGACAACGTGCTGGGCGCCACGCGCCTGAGCCTGTTCGGTGAAGCCGGTGTCGTGCACATCGAAGATCTGGGGGACGAGCGCCTTGGCCGTAACGCCGCGTTCGGCCGCAGTGCTCCGCGCAACGGCACGCCGTGCAACACCGTGGCCTCCGGGGTCACCAACCAGTACTGCACCGACAAGGGCTTTGCCACCGAGTGGTCGTGGGGTTATCGCCTGCGCGCCAGCCTCGAATACAGCGATGTGTTGCCGGGCATCAACCTGATTCCGGCCGTCAACTGGCGGCATGACGTCGAGGGTTATTCCTACGATCCGCAAGGGCCGTTCCAGGAAGGCCAGCAAGCGCTGGGCGTGAGCCTGACCGGCGTCTACATGAACGATTACAGCGTGGAGCTGGCCTACAACGCCTTCTTCGGTACCAACGACTACAGCACCCTCGACGACCGCGATTTCGCATCCGTCAGCTTCAAGGCAGACTTCTAAGGAGAACCGTTATGCGTATGCAATTGTGCGTGCTGGCCCTGGCCTGCACCGTCGGCCTGGCTCAGGCCAAAGGCACCGATTCGGCGGCCCTGGGCAAGACCCTGACCCCCATGGGCTCGGAAATGGCAGCCAATGCCGACGGCAGCATTCCGGCCTGGACCGGTGGCCTGGCGAGCAACGCCGGCACCGTCGACAGCAAGGGCGGCTATAGCGACCCTTATGCGGCCGAGAAGCCCTTGTTCACCGTCACGGCAAAAAATGTGGCGCAGTACGAGAAGTTTCTCAGCCCCGGGCAAATCGCGCTGTTCAAGCGTTTTCCCGACACCTACAAGATGAACATCTACCCGACCCATCGCAGTGCCAACCTGCCCAAGGATGTGCTGGCGGCAAGCCGCGACAACGTGGCCAAGACCAGCATGGCCGATGGTGGCAACGGTCTGCATGACTACGCCAGGGGCATTCCGTTTCCGCTGCCCACCGAAGGCCTGGAAGTGATGTGGAACCACATGACCCGTTATCGCGGCGGCAGCTACGAGCGCATCAGCAGCGCCGCGCTGGTGCGCGAAAACGGTGCCACCAGCTACGTGCGAAACCAGTCGCTGATCAACTTCGCCGACACCGTGGGCGGACTGGAGCCAGGTTCCAACATCCTGTTCATGTTCAAGAGTCGGGTCCTGGAACCGGCGCGTCTGTCCGGCGAAGCGGTACTGGTGCATGAGCCGATCGACCAGGTCGCCGAGCCGCGTTCGGCCTGGCAATACCTGCCGGGGCAACGTCGCGTGCGTCGTGCGCCGATGATCGCCTACGACAACAGCGCCCGTTACAGCAATGGCCTGATCACCGCCGACAACATCGACGGCTACAACGGCGCACCGGACCGTTTCGACTGGAAACTGGTGGGCAAGCAAGAGCTGTTCATCCCTTACAACAGCTACAGGATCGGCAGCCGCGACCTCAAGTACGACGCCGTGATCAAGCCCAACCACGTCAACCAGGACCTGGCCCGCTACGAGAAGCATCGGGTGTGGGTGGTGGAGGCGACCCTCAAGCCGGGTGCCCGGCACATCTACGCCAAGCGCCGCTTCTATGTGGACGAGGACAGCTGGCAGATCGCCCAGTCGGACCAGTACGACAGCCGCGGTGAACTGTGGCGCAGCGGTGAACTGCATGCGATTCAGCAATACGACCACGGCTTCACCTACAACGTGCTGGAAACCTCCTACGACCTGATCTCCGGGCGCTACTACGCCGGCGGCCTGGCCAACGAAGAGACCGAACCGATGCGCGTGGGCTTCGCCGCCAAGACCGACGACTACACCCCGTCGGACCTGCGGCGCTGGGCCAAGTAACCCGTATTGCATTTCCACCACAAGTCCCTGTGGGAGCGGGCTTGCCCGCGATGGCGGTGTGTCAGACAACACCAATGTTGGATGTACCGACCTATTCGCGGGCAAGCCCGCTCCCACAGTGGGCCGGTGTGCCGATGTTTATCTGCCAAGGAGATCTACCGTGCGCTACTGGATATCCGCTCTTGCCCTGGGCGCAAGCCTGGGTACCGTTCACGCTGCAACCCTCGATCAACCCCAGGCGAAGGCACTGGCCCAGGAGGCCTACGTGTTCGCCTACGCCACCGTCGAGCACGACAAAGTGCTCAGCGCCATCGCCGCGAAGCTGCCGTTCAACCGGCTCTACAGCGAACCGCGCTTGCTCGGCCCGCAGGACAACAAAGTGGTGTCACCGAACAACGACACCTTCTATTCCCGAGCCCTGCTTGATTTGCGCAGCGAACCGATGGTGCTGGACGTGCCGGCCGTGCAGGGGCGCTACTACAGCTTTCAACTGGTCGACATGCGCACCGGCAACCTCGACTACATCGGCACCCGTGCCACGGGTGATAAAGCGGGGCGCTACCTGATCGCCGGGCCGGACTGGAAGGGTGAAGTGCCATCGGGTTTCAGCGGCGTGATTCGCTCGCCGAGCCGCCTGGTGTTCCTGCTGGGGCGCACCGAGGTCAAGGGCGAAGCGGATCAGAAAGACGCCGCTCAAGTGCTCAAGGGCTACGCCTTGCAAGCACTGTCCACCGTGAGCGGCGGCGCGGCGCCTGAACCCTTGGCTGCACTGCAGCTTCCAGCGTATATGGACACCAAACAGGGGCCGGCGCAGGCGCTGTTCAGCACCTTCAACGCCCTGGCGCCGCTGCACCAATGGAGCGCCAGCGAGCAGGAAAAGCTGGCCCGTTTCGCCGCCATCGGTGTGAAGCCGGGCGCCACATTCCAGGCGCCGGCGGATTTGCACGAAGCCGTCGCCCAGGGCGCCGAAGCCGGTCGCGAGCAAGTGCGCGCAGCGTCCAGCCAGCTGTCGGTGGAACAGCAGGGCTGGTTGCCGTCGCCGTCCAACGTCGGCAAGTTCGGCGACGACGACCTGACCCGTGCCGCGGTCGCCTGGCGCTACATCTACGCCAACGATGCGCTGGAAGCGCTGTACCCGATGGCGCTGCACGATGCCCAGGGGCAGATGCTCAGCGGCCAGCACGCCTATCGCTTGCATTTCCCCGCCGGGCAATTGCCGCCGGTGAATGCGTTCTGGTCGCTGACCTTGTATGACGGCAAAACCCAACTGCTTGCCGCCAACCCGATCCAGCGTTATGCCTTGGGCGACCGCAGCCCTGGTCTACAATACGATGCCGACGGCGGCTTGACCCTGATCCTGCAAGCCGATGCGCCCAAGGATGCACCGCAGGGCAACTGGCTGCCGACGCCGCAAGGTCCGTTCAACCTGCTGTTGCGCCTGTACCTGCCCAAGGGCGGGGCACTGGACGGGAGTTATCAGTTGCCGACGATTGCGAGGATCGAATCATGAACCTGATTTTCAGTCGCCGCCGGGTGTTGGGCTGCATGGGGGTATTGGGAGGCAGCCTGATGTTTCCGCGCTGGTTGCTGGCCGCTGATTCCGATGACCTTCGGCAGATTGCCAAAGAGGCGTGGATTTACGCGTACCCCATGCTCATGCATTACCAGACCATGGAAAAACAGGCGCTCAACGCGTCTGCGCCGGAGTACGTCGGCGGCTTCAATCGCTTTCGCCATTACAGCGAGTTGTACACCCCGAACAACCGCGAAATCGTCACGCCGAACAACGACACGCCGTACTCCTGGGCCTGGCTCGACCTGCGCAGCGAGCCGCAAGTGTTGAGTGTGCCGGCCGTGCCTGACGACCGCTATTACGTGCTTCAACTGGTCGACCAATACACCCATAACTTTGCCTATGTCGGCGTGCTCAGCACCGGGCGCGAGGCGGGAAACTACCTGATCGCCGGACCCGGCTGGCAAGGACAGATACCGGACGGTGTCACGGCCGTGCTGCGCAGCGAAACCGAAATCGTCATGGTGCTTGGCAGAACGGGCCTGAAAAACGCCGGGGACCTGCCGGCGGTGCGTGCCTTGCAGCAGCAATACGAGTTGCGTTCGTTGCATGAATACATTGGCAGTGCACCGCCCGTGGCTGCGCCAGCCATTGACTGGCACCCCTGGGACAGCAAGACCGGGTTGGGGCTTGAGTTTATCCCGGTGTTGAACCAGATCCTCAGCCTGTGTCCGACGCAACCGTCCGAGCAAGCCTTGCGTGCACGCTTTGCGCGGATCGGCATCGTGCCCGGCCAGGGCTTCGACCCGGCGACGTTGCCGCCAGCCACACGCAAGGCACTGCTCGCCGGGATTCAGGACGCCCAGGCGCAACTGCAAACGGCGGTGAGCCAGGTGCGTACCACCCTCGGCCTGTTCGGCACTCGCCAAGCGATGGACGGCAATTACCTCAACCGCGCTGTTGCGGCGAATGTCGGCATCTACGGCAACAGTGTGGAGGAGGCCTTCTACACCGGCACCCGTGTGGATAATCAGGGGCAACCCTTGCAGGGCGGGCGAAGCTATCGCCTGCGTTTCGCACCGGGTCAATTGCCGCCCGCCAGCGAGTTCTGGTCGCTGACCTTGTATGACTTGCCGGACCGGCAACTGGTGGCCAACCCGATCAATCGTTACTGCCTGAGCA
This sequence comes from Pseudomonas sp. B1(2018), assembly GCF_003097365.1. Classification (NCBI taxonomy): domain Bacteria; kingdom Pseudomonadati; phylum Pseudomonadota; class Gammaproteobacteria; order Pseudomonadales; family Pseudomonadaceae; genus Pseudomonas; species Pseudomonas sp. B1(2018). The sequence continues at coordinate 45,488 of NZ_PYUK01000020.1, read as the reverse complement.
GCCGGGATCATATGCAGATGGACGCGGACGGCGGGTTGACGTTGATCCTGCAGAACGCCACGCCGCCGGAGCAGAGCAACTGGTTGCCGACGCCGGCGAGCGGGGCGTTCACCCTGGTCTTGCGCCTGTATGGGCCCGGGCAGCAGGTGGTCAATCAGCGTTGGCAAATGCCGGTGGTTGAGGTGGTGTCTGCCTGAGTCGCGCCCCTGCATTGGATCTGTGTCGTTCACACCTGTTGTGGACAGCCTGGATCCCTGTGGGAGCGGGCTTGCCCGCGAAGGCGGAGTGTCAGGTGGCGTGGATTTTTACGGGTGTACATATCCGTTTCTTCGGTAACGGCGGCTGGCGGTTCCGCTCTTACAGCGGGGCACTTTTGTCAAACGCCCGGAGTGCCGGCCCAGCCAAAAGGGACCAAAAAGTCTCGCCCCTTACGTACGGCCCCTCGCTGAGGCTCGGGGTTCCTTCGCTCCGGTATTCATCCGGGGGCATTGCCCTCCGGTCGGCTTCGCTTCGACCTGCATGCAATGAGTTCGACTGCGTCGAACGGCGCTGCGCACCCATCCCCGGATGAACACCTCCGCTCAGCCTGCCGAGGGGGCGGGTGGATCAAGATCAAGAGCGGCAGGCGAGCTAACGCTCGGCCTGTAGGAGCTGCCGAAGGCTGCGATCTTTTGATCTTCTTGCCCTCCGGTTCTGCCCAGTGGGCAACCCGGCATGGATGGCGGCGGGCTCTGTAGGAGCGAGCTTGCTCCGGGCGGCGTTCCGACGAAAAACCTGAGGGCACCGCGGGGTGTCAGGCTCTGCGCATCATCGTTGACCTCCATCGCGAGCAAGCTCGCTCCTACAGGTGATCTGTCACGGGGTAACGATATTGAACTGCGGCGCAAACGTATCGAGGCTGGTCATCAACTCTCCAAGCTTCTTGCCATTGCCTTGCAATTTGATCAGGCCTTTCTGGATCGCCGTTGGGATGTCCAGTTGCTTGAGGCTGATCTGTTCCAGGGTGGCCTTGCTCATGGTCACGCCAGCATCCGCCTGGGCGTTGAGGCCGGCGCGGTGGGTCAGCACGCCGTTGCGCAGGGTCAGGTTGAAGTCCTGGTTCAGGTCCTCGAAGGTCCAGTTCAGGGTCAGGTCATGGCCTGCGGCCTTTTCGCTGTCCAGACGCACGGCCAGGAAGTCGAAGAACATCTGCGGGCTCATCGCCCGCACCATGTCCACCGACACCGAAGTGCCTGCATGGGGCGGTACGCCGTTGCGCAGCTCCATGGCGCCGGTCAGGTACATGTTGCGCCAGGTGGCGTTTTCGCTTTGATAGCCCATCTGCTCCAGCGCCTCGGCCTGGGCTTTGCGCGCGTCGCCGTTGTCCGGGTTGGCGAACAGCAATTGATTGCCCAGTTGCGCGGCCCAGCGGTACTCACCCTTGGTCATCGCCGCGCGCATTTTCTCCAGTACCGCGGCTTCGCCACCCATGGCTTCGACCGTGTACTTCGCCGTCTCCACAGGAGGCAGCGGATTGAGGTTGGCCGGGTTGCCGTCATAGAACCCCATGTAGCGCTGATACACCGCACGGGTGTTGAAGCTCAGCGAGCCGTAGTAGCCACGGGTGTACCACTTCTGGTCCAGGCTGCCGGGGAGTTTCTTGATCGAGTCGGCGATTTCCAGCGGTGTCAGGCCCTGGTTCAGCAGGTGCAGGGTGCGGTCATTGAGGAAGGCGTACATGTCGCGTTGGTCGGCGAGGAAGGTGCGGATGCGTTCGCCGCCCCAGGTCGGCCAGTTGTGCTGGGCGAACAGCACGTCGCTCTTGTCACCGTATCGCGCCAGGCTGCCGTCCAGGTACTCGGCCCAGGCCTTGGCATCCCGCACTTGCGCGCCGCGCGGGGTGAGGATGTTGTGCATCATTTGCGTGGCGTTTTCCGCCATGCACAAGGCACGCAACTGCGGCAGGTACAGGTTCATTTCCGCGGGCGCCTCGGTGCCCGGGGTCAATTGGAATTCCACTTCGAGGCCGGCGATGGTGCGGGTCTCCAGTGCCTTGTCGATCAGGTCGGTGGGTGGGATCAGGGTGACGGTGCCGCCGCTCGGCGTGCTCTTGCCCAGGCCGGCGTCGACCTGGCCTTTTTCGCCCCGTGGCAGCAGGCTGCCGAACTGGAACTGCGCGCGGCGGCTCATGGCGTTGCCGGCGTAGACGTTCTCGCTCATCACGTGTTCCATGAACCCGGCGGGGGCGAACACCTTGACCTTGCCGGCCTTGACGTCGGCTTCGTCGATCACCCCGCGCACGCCACCGAAGTGGTCGACGTGGGTGTGGCTGTAGATCACCGCCACCACCGGTTTGTGCGGGCGGTTCTGGTAGTACAGGTCCAGCGCTGCCTTGGCGGTTTCGGCCATGGTCAAGGGGTCGATGATGATCAGCCCGTCGTCGCCTTCGATGATGGTCATGTTAGCGAGATCAAGGCCGCGCACCTGATACAAACGCGGGCTGACTTCGAACAATCCGGCATGGGCGCTGAGCTGGGCCAGGCGCCAGAGGCTCGGGTTGACCGACTCCGGGGCCTGGTCCTTGGCGAGGAAGTCATAGGCCTGGATATCCCAGATGACCTTGCCCGAGGCGTCCTTGACCTGGCCCTTGAAGGGCGCGATCAAGCCCTTGGTGACCGACTCGTAGTCGGTGCGGTCGGTGAAGGGCAGTTGCTTCAGCACGGCGGCGTTACTGGCCGTGGTTTGCGGGCTGGCCGCGACCGGTGCATCGGCGGCGACCACCGCTTGCGACAGGCAGGCGGTGATGAGGCAAGCGAGCAGCCCACGAGGGCTCAAGGTGAAACGAGGCATGGCGTCTCCGTTTTTTATCGTTATGGCTAGACCAGCTTCGAGGGTAGGGCGGGGCACGGGCAGGGCGATCATCGGCAACGGACAAAAAACATTCAGGGCCGCTATCCTTGAGCCACGCATACCCAGCAGGTTGACCCATGCTTGAAGTCCATGGCGTTTTCAAAAGCTACGCCACACCGCAGGGGCCGCTGCCGGTGCTGCAAGGCGTCGACCTGACGCTCAGGCCCGGCAGCAGTCTGGCGTTGATGGGCGAGTCGGGCAGTGGCAAAAGCACTTTGCTGCACCTGATCGCCGGGCTGGACAAGGTCGATCGCGGCAGCATCCGCAGTGGCGGGCATCGCCTGGAACAGATGAACGAAGGGCAGCTGGCAAACTGGCGTCGTACGGAAATCGGCCTGGTGTTCCAGCAATTCAACCTGATCGGCAGCCTGCGGGTCGAAGACAACCTGGCGATTCAGGCGCGTCTGGCCGGGCGTCATGACCCACGCTGGCAAGCCCATCTGGTGCGGCGCCTGGGCCTGGGCGAGCTGTTGCGGCGCTACCCGGAGCAACTGTCCGGCGGCCAGCAACAACGGGTCGCGCTGGGCCGGGCGCTGGCGTCGCGCCCGCCATTGTTGCTGGCCGACGAGCCCACCGGCAGTCTCGATGAAACCACCGGCGCCGAGGTATTGCAGTTGCTGCTGGAACTGCTCGACGACAGTCCCACCAGCCTGCTGATGGTCACCCACAGTCCCGGCGTGGCGGCGCGGCTGGCGGAAAAGGCTTTGCTGTGCGGTGGTCGCCTGGCCGGTGTGGGCGAGCGCTGACATGAGCATCTTTGGCCAGACCCTGCGCGCGCTGCTCAGCCACTGGCGGCAGCATCCGGTGCAGTTTTTCAGCGTGCTGACCGGGTTGTGGCTGGCCACCGGCCTGTTGACCGGCGTCCAGGCACTCAACAGCCAGGCCCGCGACAGCTATGCCCGCGCCAGTCAATTGATCGGCGGTGAGCCCCAGGCCAGTCTCAGTGCGCCCGGTGGCGGCACCTTCCCACAGCAATGGTTTGTCGATCTGCGCCGCGCGGGGTGGCCTGTGTCACCGGTACTGCAGGGCCGGGTCACGCTCAAGGGGCATGAAGAACAGCGCCTGCAGTTGATGGGCATCGAGCCGGTGTCGCTGCCGGCGGGCGCGGCGGTGGCGGGGCAGGCCTTGGCGATCGAGCAGGTGGTCGGCTTTTTCAGCCCGCCAGGCAGTACCTGGATATCGTCGCAAACCTTGCAGGCACTGGGCTTGCGCGAAGGTGACCGGCCACTGAACCTGGCGGGCGTGGCACTGCCGCCGCTGCAGGTGCAGGCCGACATGACGCCCGGTGTGCTGCTGGTGGACATCGGTTTTGCCCAGCAGATCCTGGGGTTGCCGGATCAACTGTCGCGCCTGCTGCTACCGAAGGATTTCACTGCGCCGCTGCCGCAGGCCTTCCAGGGCCAACTGCAACTCAAGAGTGCCGGCGAAGAAAACAACCTCACACGCCTGACCGAAAGCTTTCACCTGAACCTTGCGGCCCTGGGGGTGCTGTCATTCGTGGTCGGTCTGTTTATCGTGCACGCCGCCATCGGGCTGGCGCTGGAGCAACGCCGGGGTTTGCTGCGGACCCTGCGTGCCTGTGGGGTGAGTGCGCGCATGCTGATCGCCTGTCTCGCCGTCGAATTGGGTGGGTTGGCCCTGATCGGCGGTGTGGCCGGGGTGGTCAGCGGCTACCTGCTGGCCGCCGTGCTGTTGCCGGATGTCGCCGCCAGCCTGCGTGGCTTGTATGGTGCCGAAGTGGCGGGGCAGTTGAACCTTGGCCTGTCATGGTGGTTCAGTGGTATCGGCCTGAGTCTGATCGGCGCGTTGCTGGCCGGTGTCAACAGTCTGCTGCGGGCGGCGCGTTTGCCATTGCTGGCGCTGGCCGACCCGCAGGCCTGGCATCAGGCCCATGCACGCTGGTTGCGCCGCCAGGCTTGGGTGGCGGCCATGGCCGGGGTGATCGCGCTGCTGGCGCTCACCTTCGGTGACAGCCTGGTCAGTGGCTTCGTGCTGATGGCGGCGCTGTTGATCGCAGCCGCACTGGCGTTGCCGGTGGTACTCAGTTCGCTGCTCAGTCTCGCTTCGCAGCGCAGTCGCTCGGTACTGGGCCAATGGTTTGTCGCCGATTGCCGCCAGCAACTTCCGGCGTTGAGCCTGGCGTTGATGGCGCTGCTGTTGGCCATGGCGGCAAACATCGGTGCCGGCAGCATGACCGCAGGGTTTCGCCAGACCTTCAGCGACTGGCTCGAGCAACGACTGACGGCCGAGCTTTACCTCAACCCCCAGAACCCGGCCCAGGCCAGGGAACTGCACGGCTGGCTCGACCAGCAGCCACAACTGGCGGCGGTGCTGCCCAACTGGCAGGTGTCGATCCAGTTGCAGGGCTGGCCGACGGACCTGTCCGGGATCATCGACCACCCGACCTACCGGCAGCACTGGCCGTTGCTCGAGGCCCTGGGCGACACCCCCTGGGAACGGCTGGCCAAGGACGATGCGGTGATGCTCAGCGAGCAACTGGCCCGGCGCCTGCGCGTGCAACTGGGCGACCACCTGACGCTGCCGACGCCCACTGGCCCCTGGTCGCCACGGATCGTCGGGATCTACGCCGACTACGGCAATCCCAAGGGCCACATTCTGGTCAATATCAACCACCTGCTGCGCGGCTGGCCGCAACTGGCACCGAACCGCTTCAACCTGCGCATCGAACCGGCGTCGATCCCGGCGTTCGTCACGGCGCTGCAGGCGCGTTTTACCCTGGACGACAGCCGCATCGTCGATCAGGCGCGGCTCAAGGGCTGGTCCACGCAAGTCTTCGAACGCACCTTCGCCGCCACTGCTGCGCTCAATAGCCTGACGTTGTGCGTAGCCGGCGTGGCGCTGTTCATCAGCCTGCTGACCCAAAGCCAGAGCCGTCTCGGGCAACTGGCGCCGCTATGGGCACTGGGCGTGACGCGCCGGCATCTGATGTTGCTCAACCTCGGGCAGACCTGGTTGCTGGCGCTGCTGACCCTGGTGCTGGCGTTGCCGTTGGGCATCGCCCTGGCGTGGTGCCTGGACACGGTGATCAATGTGCAGGCCTTTGGCTGGCGCCTGCCGTTGCGGGTGTTCCCGTTGCAACTGTTGCAGTTGATGGGGCTGGCGCTGGTGGCGACATTGCTGGCTTCGGCCTGGCCGTTGTTCCGTTTGTACCGCACGCAACCGGCGGACTTGCTGCGGACGTTTGCCCATGAAGATTAACCTCGGTGTCTTGCTCCTGGCGCTGCTGGTGCTGCTGTTGAATGGCTGCGATCAACCGGCGCCGTTAGAAAAGGGGTTTGCCGGGCTGGGCAACCAGGCCGCTGCGTTTACCAAGGTGGTGCCCGGCCGGGTGTTCAGTTTCCCGGCGGATCACGGCCCGCACGATGGCTTTCGCATCGAATGGTGGTACATCACCGCCAACCTGAAGGACGCTCAGGGGCATGAGTTCGGCGCGCAATGGACGCTGTTTCGCAGCGCCTTGAAAGCCAGCCCCGAGGGGGCAGGCTGGCAGAACCAGACGATCTGGCTCGGGCACGCGGCGGTGACGTCGGCGACGGTGCATCACGCGGCTGAGCGCTACGCCCGTGGCGGCGTCGGTCAGGCTGGTGTCAGCGTTGCGCCGTTCAATGCATGGATCGACGACTGGCAACTGAGCAGCCAGGCGACAGCCGAGGATCCGTTGGCCGACCTGCTGCTCAGCGCCCGCGACAAGCGCTTCAGCTACCGGCTGCGGTTGACCTCGACAGGTCCGCTGGTGCTGCAAGGCGACAAGGGCTTCAGCCAGAAATCCGAACAGGGTCAGGCCTCTTACTACTACAGCCAGCCGTTTTTCCAGGCCAGCGGTACCCTGGAAATCGACGGCCAGACCTTTCAGGTCAGTGGTCCGGCCTGGCTCGACCGTGAATGGAGCAGCCAGCCCCTGACGGCCAACCAGAGCGGTTGGGACTGGTTCTCCCTGCACCTGGACAGCGGCGAGCAGGTGATGCTGTATCGCATGCGGCAAAAAGACGGCGAGCCTTACCTCACCGGCACCTGGATCGACGCCCGGGGGCAGACACAGTTGCTGCACGCCGGCGATATCAGCCTCACACCGCAAGACAGGGCGAGCGTGGCCGGGCGCGAGATGCCCGTGCGCTGGTCGATCAGGATCCCCTCCAGACACCTCGATATCACCATCACCGCGCTCAATCCCCAGGCGTGGATGGACTTGCGCATACCGTACTGGGAAGGCCCGGTGCGCCTCAGTGGCAGTCATGCAGGGAACGGCTATCTGGAAATGACCGGGTATTAGAAAATCAGCGGCCTGCTGCGACCACTTGCTGAACAGCGTCTATGCTCATCGCACACATGGCATTGCGCTTTGCGTCAACGCCGTCTGTTGTCATTCATCACAGGGAAAGTTCTGCCTATGAAACGCCACGCACTGACCAAAGCCATCACCCTCGCCACCTTGCTGTCTGCCGCCAGTTTCGGTGCGGTTGCCGCCGAACTCCCGTTGTCCGAAGTCGTGGTGGTCGATCAGGTTGCCACCCAAGTCGTTTCGGTAGATACCGCAAACCGTATCGTGGTCCTCAAAGGCCCGCAGGGTAATGAGTTCCCTGTGCAGCTGACCGAAAAGGCAAAAAACCTCGACAACCTCAAGGCTGGCGACAAAGTCGACATCAGGGTCACCAGCGCCGTTGCCGCCTTCCTCGACACCGATGTCGACAAAGGCCTGCCGGGCACTGCCGAAGCCACTGGCGAAGTGCGCGCGGCACCCGGTAGCGACAACCCCGGCGGCGAAGCTTACCGTCAGGTGAAAGTGCAGCTGAAAATCACCCACATCGACCTGAAAAAACACCAGGTGACTTTTGAAAACCCGGAAGGAAAATCCAAGACGGTTGACGTCAAGCGACCTGAAGTCCAAGCCAAACTCAAGGACTTGAAAGTTGGACAAAGCGTTAACGTGGTTTACACCGACATATTGACAGTGACCAGCAAGCACTGAGATTGAGTGATATGGGCTGATTGTTTTCGTAGAAGTCTTGTACAGGAATAATCAGCTCATAGCGTTTAACGGTCGCGTTTAAAGCGTTGTGCGGCGTTGTTATCAAGTCGATGTTTCCTTAAACATTGTGTCGATAAATTTCATCTTTGCAGTGCGGACATATTGATTCTCATCTACTAAAATGCTTTCCGTTCGCCCAGTGTACGGCTCTTTACCAGTGCATGGATTGCCGAGGCCATCGCACTGGGCGAACACTTTATTGGTTGTATTGAAAGTTTCGGATATAAAAAACGGGCGACCTGCGGGTCGCCCGTTTTTTTTGGGGGGATTTCAGCGTGGGCACGGTCCCCTGTAGGAGCTGGCTTGTCGGGTCGCCGCATCGCAGCGATGGTCGTTAACGATAACGCGGGTGAGCTGGATAAACGCGGTCCCCTGTAGGAGCTGGCTTGCCTGCGATGGTCGTCAACGATAACGCGGGCGAACTGGATGAACGCGGCGCGCTTGAGTCCATCGCCAGCAAGCTGGCTCCTACAGGTGTTGCGTTATCGGTGTTGCCCGGGATTGCTTGAAGAGCCTTTTTCAACATCGGCCAACGCCGCGAAACACTGCTCGATCGAGCGCCGCTGGCTCTCGGCATACAACGCCAATTCATCGATCGTCGAACGCCCCAAGGCCTTTTCGAACGCCTGCTGATTGGAGTGCACGCCGTACCGGGTTTGCGCCGCGTCCCCCAGGTTCGACTGAAAAATCCCCGCCGCGCTGACCGGCAGGAAGTCTTCATACACCAACGGCTCAACCCGCAGGTAACCGCTGCCGAGCAGGTCGTCCAGTGCGACGTTTTTCAGGTCGCCCGCCGCCAGGCCTTTTTCCGTCACGAAGTAGCGGAAGTAAGCCAGCTCCTGTTGGCGCATGCCTTCCCAGGTGTCGGGGAACTCGCTGAAATGCTGCGCCATCAGGGCGTTATAGCGCACGGCGTTGGCTTCGTTGGGGAAGTCCTTGAGTTCGTCCCGCGCGGCGTTGAGCAAGCGGTCGTACAGTGCGCGGCCTTTTGGCGTGAGGGCGGCACCGCGCTGTTCGATCTCGCCGAAGCGGGCACTGTGGCTGCCGCGAGCTTCGTTCTGATCGGTGAAGGCAATCGGCTCGTCGAGGGCCTTGAAACTGGTCTGGCGCAGCAGGATCGGGCACTGGCGGCGGGGCGGACCTTCGATCACCGCTTTGGGGGTGATGCCATGGGCGGGCATTTGCGCCTGGACGATGTCGATGTCCAGGGTCCGTGGCGTCAGGTGGTTGATGTGCGGGCCCTTGAACGCCACCACGTCGGCGATCAGCCGATGCTGGGCGCTGAGCTTCTGGTACTGCTCGGCGGTGACGGTGGCGCTGTGGTGCCAGCGAAAGGTTTCCAGGGCCTGTTCGACGAATTCGCGGGCTTGCGGTTCGGTCAGGCCACCCTCGGATTCTGCACACTCGATCAGCGTGAGGGCTTTGGCGGTGAAGATCGAGCGCCGGTCGAGCATCGACTGGGCGAACGCTCGCAGCTCCAGGTCTTCGATCAACTCCAGGCGCAACAGCGAGGTGAACACCCGGAATGGACTGACCTGCAACGACGCTTCATGCACGGCGCGAAACGCCGTGGAATGTACCGGCACGCCGGCCGGTGTCAGGTCGTAGTAACCCACCGGTTGCATCCCCATCACCGCGAACAGGCGGGCGAGGGTCGCCAGTTCATCGGCCGTACCGACGCGGATCGCTCCATGGCGCTCCAGGTCCAGGCGCTCGATTTCGCCGGTGCTGGTGAGCTGTTGCAGGATCTGCGGATCGCTTTGCAGCACGTGTCGGTTGGTCTGCTCCACCAGTTCCATCAACGCGCCATACAACGGCACTTCCTCGCGGTACATGTCGGACATCGCTTTGGAAAAGCGTTGGCGGATCAGGTCAGGGCTGACGAAGCTCGGGTGGTTCATGAACAGGATTCCTGGCGCGGTGACGTAAAGGATGGGCAAAAGATCGCAGCCTTCAGCGACGCCGACAAACGAAGTTTCTGACGAACTTCATTCTGCAAAGGACTGCAAACCTAGTGGAGTCGTTGATCCTGTGGACTCTCCGAACGCAGTGATGCCAAAAACTCCCGATACAGCCGCGCCGAACCGGAGGGCGCTTCCACCATGGGCATGTGCCCGATGGCGTCCCAGATATACACGCGCAGGTCGGCGATGCCTTTGCTCCAGACCGCCACGCTGCTGACGTCGATCAGCCGGTCCTTGCGCCCCCACAGCAACAGCGACGGGACGCTGATGTCGGGCAGGTGGGGTTCCATCGGCGGGCTGGCACGGAAGTCGCGGAAGATTTCCTCCAGCTCCTCGCGGGACTGTTCATAGCGCTGGGCCACGGCATCGAGCACGAGCTTCGGCACCCAGGGCGGGGACGCCATGGTCATGGCGTAGAAACGCTGGAACTCCTCCCGCGAATGAATCAGAAACGGGTTGTGGCCCTTGGCCAAATGCCGCTCCAGGTCACTGGGCTCGGGCGAGGTGACCCCCGCCGGGTCGATCAGGGCCAGGGACACAATGCGCTCCGGGTAATTGGCCGCGAGCCACGCCGCCATATAGCCACCCATGGAGTTGCCGATGACATGGACTTTCTCGACGCCGCACACGTCCAGCAGCTGGATCATGCGCTTGGCCTGCAACGGTATGTCGTAGCCGCCGCCCGCCTTGAAGCCGGTCTCGCCATGGCCGGCGATGTCCGGGATGATCACCCGATGGCTGCCGACAAAGTGCCGGGCGAAACGCAGCCAGAGGTTCTTGTCGGCGCTGAAGCCATGGAGCATCAGCACGCTGCTGGTGGCCTCGTACGGCCCGCCTTGCCAGGTAGAGACGGTCATCTCGGGGATGGGCACGACGATTTTATGCAGCCGGTAAAGCTTGGCCTCGGCCGCCATGCTCAAGTCATAGAGCCAGTAGCCGATGGCCGGGTAGGTCAGCCAGCTCCAGGCGACGAACACTGCGAGAACCACGAACAACAAAAGCATCACGCGTCTCCCTTCTATCTGCTCAGGACAAAATGTGATCGGCGGGTTTCAGCGCTCGGGTCAAGCGATGAAAGCTGAAACTGAACCCCGGAAACATCGCAATCACATGACCGCTCTTGCTTTGATACCAACTGTGGCAACCACCGGACTTCCACACGGTGCGTTCCATTTCCCGGTGGATCATTTCAGTGTAGGTACGTTCCGCCTCATGGCGAACTTCGATGCTGCGTAAACCTTGAGCCTTCAAGGTGCGAATGCAGTCGAGGATGTAGTTCATCTGCGATTCGATGATGAACAGCGCCGAGGTGTGGCCGATCCCGGTGTTCGGCCCGGTGACGATAAACAGGTTGGGAAAGTCGGGCAGGGCGGTGCCTAGGTAGGCCCGAGGGTATTGCGCCCAGACCTCCTTGAGACGGGTGCCGTTTTTTCCTGTGACCGGGTAGGAAATCACCCCGTCGGTGGCGTCGTAGCCGGTGGACCAGACGATCAGGTCCACGTCGATGTGCTGGCCGTCCAGGGTAACGATGCCGGTTTCGTCGATGGCGGCGATGCCTTGCTCGCGGCTGTGCAGCGTCACGTTGCGCCGCGCCAGTGCCGGGTACAGCGTGCTGGACAGGATCACCCGTTTGCAGCCGATGGTGTAGTCCGGCGTCAGTTGACGCCGCAATTCGGCGTCCGGCACCTGGCGTTTGAGAAAACGCAGGGCCTGGCGCTGGACCATGTGTATCGCCGGCTTCGAATACTTGAAGGCAATCACCCGGGTTTCGAACTGCCAGTAGATCCCCCAGCGCAGCAGTTTGTAGGCCGGCTTGAGTCCCAGCAGCCAGCGCTGGAAACGGCCAAAGCTGCGGTCAGCCCGGGGCAATACCCAGTGGGGCGTGCGCTGGAACACATGCAAGTGTCCGACGTCCGGGGCGATGGCCGGTATCACCTGGGCCGCACTGGCGCCGCTGCCGACGATGGCCACGCGTTTGTCCCGATAGTCGTAGCCGTGATCCCAGTTGTTGGTGTGAAACGTTTTACCTTGAAAACGCTCCTGTCCCTCGAAGTGCGGCACCACCGGTTGGCTCAGCGGCCCGGTCGCGTTGATCAGGAACTGCGCGCAATACGTGCCCTTGCCGGCTGTGTAGACGGTCCAGCGCTTGCTGATGTCGTCCCATTCGATGCGCTCGACATTCGCATCCAGTTCCACCTTGTCGCGCAGGCCGAAGTGCTCCACTACATGGCGGGTGTAGCGATGCAGCTCGGCCTGTTCGGCGAACATCTGCGTCCAGCGATAGGGTGCGAAAGACAATGAATACAGCGGCGAAGGGACGTCGACGGCCGCGCCGGGGTAGGTGTTCTGGCACCAGGTGCCGCCGAAGAAATCCCGCCGCTCCAGCAGGCGAAAATCGTCGATGCCGGCCTTGAGCAAATTGATTGCGGCACATTGGCCGCCAAACCCGCTGCCGATGATCAATACTTGAAAGGTCTGCATGGGCCTCCTCTTATGGTCATTGATCAACCCCTTCTTTCATGTATAGCCGTTTCCGGGGTGAGGCTTTTGCTTTTATGCGAGGGTGATGCCGCGATATTCAGCCCGCCAGCCGGTGATGGCTATTTAATCTCGCCCTGATAGACTCCAGCGCACAGGCACAGGCTGTTATCGCATTCCGTCGAGTGGCACAGAGGCCTTATGGAAAAAGCGGGAGGAAAGGCGTTCTCATTGGCCAGGAGGCTCTATACATCGCGAATCCTGGGGGTGGCCCTGGGATTGGTGTGCGTGAGCGCGGCGATGTATCCACTCGATCCGGCGCCCTGGGTCTGGGGTTTCATGTGGTTCAATGGCCTGGTCTGGCCGCATGTGGCTTATCAATGGGCGCGCCGGGCCAGAAAGCCTTATCACGCCGAACACCGCAATCTGCTGATCGATGCCTTTCTGGGCGGTTTCTGGATTGCCGCGATGCATTTCAATCCACTGCCCAGCGCGACCACCATTTCCATGATGGCCATGAACAACGTGGCCATCGGCGGCATGCGCTTCCTGCTGGCCGGGACGGCCGCGCAAGTGCTGGGCATCGGCGTCGGTTTGCAGATTTTCGCCCCGGCGTTCATTCCGGCGACCAGCCCGCTGCAGCTCTATGCCTGTTTGCCCTTGCTGTGCCTGTATCCGTTGGCGCTGGGCTGGATCTGCTTTCGCCAGGCCCATACCCTCGGCCGCCAGAAGCGTGAACTGCTGGCACTGAGCCGCACCGACAGCCTGACGGGCCTGTTCAACCATGGCGCCTGGAAGGACCAGCTGGAAGTCGAGTTCCAGCGCTGCAAACGCCAGCAAAAGGGCGGGGCGATTGCCCTGATCGACATCGATCATTTCAAGGCCATCAACGACACCTACGGCCATGTTGCCGGTGATATCGTCCTGCGTCAGTTGAGCAAGATGCTCAAGCAGAACCTGCGAGCGACCGATGTGGCCGGGCGCTACGGCGGTGACGAGTTCTGCGTGATCCTTCCGGACCTGCCCCTGAACCGCGCTGCGGTGCTCATGGATGCCCTGCGTGATCGCTTCGCCACCCTGGGCTACGAGCAGAGTCCGGCGCTGAAAGTCAGCCTGAGCATTGGCCTGGCGTCATTCGACCCGGCGCACACCGATGCGACGCTTTGGCTCAACGACGCCGATCATGCGCTGTACGAAGCCAAGACCACCGGGCGTAACCGCGTGATCTGTTGCGGCAATGGCAAACCCCATCGCGAACTGCTCGACTCGGCGTGACCGCCCACCGCATAACCTGTGGGAGCGGGCTTGCTCGCGATGGCGCAGTGTCAGGCCGCAGGGATGTTGGCAGTGATGGCCCCTTCGCGAGCAAGCCCGCTCCCACAAGGATCTGGGTGAATACAAGATTTGTGTTCAACAAAAACCAACTGTGGGAGCGGGCCCGCGATGGCGGCGTGTCGGTTCACGCTGTCAGCGGCATGAAACCATCACTCCTTCACGCTCATGAACTCTTCCGCGTAGCGGATGTATTCCTCAGGTTGCGTGTAGGTGTGAGTCAGCTCGGTCGCGCTCAGGTCCGAGGTCTGGGTGAGGATCTGGCGTTGTTCGCGCAGGCTGTCGTAGGTCGCCTTGATCGCGGCGAAGTAGGCACCATGGCCGTCGATGGTCACGCGCACGCCCAGTTCCGCCAGGCGCTTGTCGTCGCGCAGCAGCGGGTTGCCGTAGGTGACCAGCATCAGCGGCACGCTCAAGTGCTCGGCGATCTGCTCCAGATGGTCGAAGTCCTTTACACCCACCATGCAGATCCCGTCGGCCCCGGCTTGCTGGTATTGCCGGGTGCGGCTGATGATTTCCTGCACCGGCAGAATCCCGGCGTGGGTGCGGGCGATGATCGCCATTTCCTTATCGCAGCGGGCTTCCAGTGCCGCGCGGATCTTGCCGACGCCTTCGGCGACCGTGATCAGGTCGGTGGATTTGCGGCCGAACTGCGCGGGCAGCAGGGTGTCTTCGATGGTCAGCGCGGCGACGCCGGCGCGTTCGAGCTCGACGATGGTGCGCATGACGTTGAGCGCGTTGCCATAGCCGTGGTCGGCATCGGCAATCACCGGCAACTGGGCAACACGGCCGATGCGGGTGGCCTGTTCAGCGAACTCGCTGAGGGTGATCAGGGCAAAGTCGGGGGCGCCCAGCACCTGCAGCGAAGCGACCGAGCCACCCAGGATCCCGACTTCGAAGCCCAGGTCGGCGGCGATGCGCGCCGACATCGGGTCGAACACCGAGGCCGTGTGGTAGCAGGTGTTGGAGGCGAACAGTTGGCGAAAATTGCGGCGCAAATCTTGATGGGAAAGCCTGGACATATGAGTTCCACCAATGGAATGGAAGGGCTTGAGCAAAAGTGTCAACGCCGAAGAAATAAAAGGCTATCACGCGCGCAGGGGGAGAATGATGACGAATTTGCTGGGTAAGCCGGATTGACGCCTGAGGCAGCAAGCTGATAGGTCACGCCGCTGCGGCCTGGTGCCGCTGGTTGAGCAGCGGCACGGCGCGTACCGAGTCGCCGGGCTGCAGTTGCAAGCGCTTGGCGGTCAGGCGATCGACCACCAGGCTGTTGCCCGACAGTCGGGCCGGGACGCAGGTAATGCGGCAGTTTTCCAGGCGCCGATTGTGAATCAGCCAGAGCGGATCGTTAGCGTCCGGCGAGCCGATGGCCAGTTGCAGCGGTCGGCTGTCGCACACGGTGCGGATACCGGAAACCGGGGCCTCGATGACCGGTCCGCCGTCGAAGATATCGATATGGCCGTTGTGGGCAAAACCTTCGGCGCTGAGGATTTTCAGGGCCGGCTCGGTGTTCGGGTGGGGCTTGCCGATCACCGCCTGGGCCTGTTCGGTGAGCAGGCAGGTGTACAGCGGCTGGCGTGGCATGAGTTCGGCGATGAACGATTTGTTGCCCAGCCCGGACAAGTGGTCGGCATGGCTGAAATCCATCTTGAAAAAATGCCGGCCGAGGCTGTCCCAGAACGGTGAGCCGCCTCGTTCGTCGGTACTGCCGCGTAATTCGGCGATCAGCCGGTTGCCGAACAGCTGCGTAAACTCGGCCACGAACAACAAACGCCCGAGCGAAAGCAAACGGCCGTTGCTTCCCTGGCGCTGGTCGGGGCGCAGGTACAACGAGCAGACTTCCGATTGCCCGGTCAATTCGTTGCTCAGGAACAGGGTCGGGATCTGGCGCTGGATACCCAAGTCCGCGCAAGCATTGACCGTGAGCCCGACCCGGTAGTTGTACCAGGGCTCGCGCAGGCCGATTCCCCCCGTCAGGGCGCTGACGCCCACCACTTGCTGCTCGTCGTCCTCGAGCACGAACAGGTAATCGGCATCGGCCCGATCGACCTGCCCGGCGAAAGTGCGTTGGGCCCAGCGGATCCGGTAGGCCAGGCGTTCTTCGTCGGCCGGCAGGCTGGTGAGTCCGGGGCTGGCCTGACGCACCAGCGTAAACAAGGCGGGCAGGTCGGTGATCTGGACCGGACGGACAATCATGCGGCTGTTCCTTGTTCATGGGTGTTCGGGCGTTGGCGTTGACCCAGGTGGGCACTCACAGGGCGATCAGCCTGACCGGGCTGCCCTCGGTGACCTTCAGCGCCGTGCACATGGCCGCGTCCAGCGTGACGGGTTGCCCGGCGATGTAGTCAAGATCGGCGACGATGGCCCGATAGTCCGTCAAGGACTCGTTGCTCACCAGATAGCTGCCCCGGGCATCGTTCACCGGGCCGCGCTGTGTGAGGCCACACTGGCTGTGGGCGATGGACCGAATGCCCGAGGTGCGCGCATAGAGCGTCGGGCCGCCATCGAACAGGTCGATGTAGCTGTTGGTTTCGAAGCCTTCACGCTCGAGGATATCGAAGGCTTCCTGGCCATCGGGGTGGATGCTGCCGATGCAGTCCTGTGCCGCTTTGGGCAGCATGGGCACGTAAATCGGATACTGCGGCATCAGTTCGGCGAGAAAGGTGCGGCTTTGCAGGCCGCAAAGCCGTTCGGCCTCGACGTAGGGCAGGTCGAAGAAATGCTTGCCCACGGCATCCCAGAATGGCGAGTGCCCTTCATCACTGCTGTAACCAACGATTTCGGTGATCACCGTTGCGGAAAACCGCCCGGGGTGGGCCGCGATGAACAACAGGCGCGCCCGGGACAGCAGTTCGGAATGGGCGGTGCGTACCCGTGCGGCATCGATATGGAAGCCGCGCAGCAAGGTGTGGCCGCTGAGGTCGTGACACAACGACAAGGCCGGTACACCGTGCTCGATGTTCAGTTCCCGCGAGGCACTGGTGAAGTGCCGGTTGCGCAGGCTGTAGAACGGCTCGTCGTACCCCGCCGTGGCGAGGATTTCCGAGCAGCCGACCAGGTGCTGCGTCGCCGGGTCTTCGAGGACAAATAAATAGTTTTCCGGGCCGTGACCCTCGACGTCTTTCTCGAACGAGGCACAGGAATCGAGAATTTTTTCGCGCAACCGTTCGCTGTCGTCGGGCAGGGATGTGACGCCCACCAGGCTTTCACGAGCCAGCTTCTGCAACCTTGGCAGGTCAGCCAACTCGACTGGACGCAAGACCAGCATGGAGACACTCCTGTATCAAACGATCCGGCGGTTTGAGCCGAACCTGACTATCACTGTCGGTTTTTCCACACATTTATTCGGTGGACATCTGATCGTTGTCAGGCGCCACTCTTTTTCTTGTCAGATGCTAGCTGGGGTTGCCTGCATTAAACGAGGGACGGACGGCTCGGCCGCAGGCGTTGCCGGGCCTGGCACATTGATCGGGTATTGGAGAAAGGGCATCCGGGCTCCTGCTGGATGAGCGTGGCACATGTTTTAACAGTCCGTTGAAAAGAGTATTTAATTATCGCGTGCTGCCTGTCTAGTTAATTTTCGCGTGGTCCGGCCGTGCCCGAAAAAGGGGCAAAGTGCCTTCAGCCAGGGGCTACGCCGATGTCGCAAAGTCTTGTAGGCAATTGCCTTGGTTGCAGTCAGCGATAACAGAAAACCTGCCAGGAAATGCCTGACGGAGCCCGCTTCAAACAGGAAAATTAAACGCCCCCAAGGCTTGATGCCGATCAGTCAAGGGGCGGCCAGCGCTGATCAACCTGTGGCGAGGGAGCTTGCTCCCGCTGGGCAGCGAAGCGGCCCCAACAAATGGGCCTGCTGTGCAGTCCAGCGGGAGCAAGCTCCCTCGCCACAGGTCAGTGTCACTCTTAACTGATCGGCATTACCCAAAGGCCTGCTTTCTTGCGGCACAATTGCCCGATGGCAGTCCCCTGACGCCGTTGTTCCTTTCCATCCCTGGAGTGATTGCCGGTGCAGGCGACCCGTTTAACCCTGATTTGTCACGCTCGAACCGTCGCACAGAAACTGGCGCGCTTTCCATTGGACGAACCTCTGGAGATGGATTGGCAAGCGCTCAGGCTTTCCCGTTGCAATCAGTTCAAGGGCGTTCCACGCCTTGTCTGCGGTCCGGAACTGCGCACCCGGCAAACCGCTGAGCTGTTCGGTAGCGCGGCGCAGATTGTCGACTCACTGAAGGATTGCGACTTCGGGCGTTGGGGCGGTGAGCGCATCGGCGACTTGCAAAAAAACGATCCCGGGGCCCTCGAGCATTGGCTGGGGGATCCGGCTTCGGCTCCCCACGGTGGCGAGTCGCTGGTGCAATTGGGCGAGCGGGTGGGGGCGTGGTTGACCGCGTTGCAATCGACGCCCGGGCACATCGTTGCCATTACCCATCCCTTTGTCATCCGCGCCGCTCTGACGCACGTGTTGCAGGGAGCGGCATCCGACATGATCGACGTCGAACCCCTGTCGGCGGTGGAGCTGAGGTTTCAGGGCCGCTGGCGGTTGCGCTTGCCGGGCACCGACCCCGAGGACCTGTTGCAATGAAAACACTCCTCGTCATCGGCATTGGCGCCGGCAACCCCGACTACATCACGATGCAAGCGGTGAAGGCGCTGAATCAGGTCGACGTTTTTTTCCTCATGGACAAGGGCGAGAGCAAAGACAAGCTCATCGACTTGCGGCGCGAAATCTGCGAACGCTACATCACCGACCACGATTACCGTTTTGTCCAGGCCCACAGCCCCGAGCGCGAGCGCGGTGAGGTGGACTACAGGAGCAGTGTCGACGACTTGAACCTGGCCAAACAGCAGACCTTCGAACGGTTGATCAATGACGAACTGTCCGACGGCCAGTGTGGCGGTTTCCTGGTGTGGGGCGACCCTGCGCTGTACGACAGCACAATCCGTATCCTTCAGGCGATCCAGGCCTCGGGCGCCTGCGCGTTCGAGTTCGAGGTGATCCCCGGCATTACCAGCGTCCAGGCCCTGGCGGCACAGCACAAGGTGACGCTGAACCAGATTGGCCGCTCTGTTGAAATCACCACGGGCCGGCGGTTGGCGGCAGGGCAGGTGGGCGATGCCGACAGCCTGGTGGTGATGCTTGATGCCCAGGATGCCTACCATCAGGTGGCGGACCGGGACACCGAGATTTACTGGGGGGCCTATCTGGGGACGCCGGATGAAATCCTGATCAGCGGCAAACTCAAGGATGTGGCGGATGAAATCGAACGGGTGCGCAAGGCGGCACGGCTGGCCAATGGCTGGATCATGGATACCTATCTGTTGCGCAAGCCTTGATCAGGCTGTGACCGGGCTGACGCCTTCGCGGGCAAGTCGGATCGCCGCACCGCCGCTCCCACAGGTATTGTGTTGTTCACACCATCCCTGTGGGAGCGGGCTTGCCCGCGAAGAGGCCCTCGAGAACACCTCAAAAACCAACACTGCCCCCACGCCCAAACCGCTCCCGATACACCGAAGGCGGCACGCCAACCACAGTGCGAAAGGCCACCCGAAAACTTTCCACCGAGCGATAACCGCAACGTTCGGCGATCTGTTCGGTGTTCTGGTCGCTGCTTTCCAGCAGCTCGCGGGCGCGGCCCAGACGTTGCTGCTGCAACCAGGTTTTCGGTGACTGGCCGCTGGCTTCGGTGAAGCGACGCAGGAAGGTGCGTTCGCTCATGGCGGCTTCGCTGGCCAGGTCGCGCACTTCCAGCGGTTCGTGCAAGCGCTCACGTGCCCACTGCATGACGCGGGAAAGATCGCTACGCGGTGTGGGGCTGACCGGCGTCGGAATGAATTGCGCCTGGCCGCCGCTGCGTTGCGGCGACATGACCAGGCGGCGGGCCACGGAATTGGCCACTTGCGTGCCGAAATCCCGGGCCACCAGATGCAGGCAGGCATCGATGCCGGCCGCGCTGCCGGCTGAGGTGATCAACTGGCCCGAATCGACATACAGCACGTCCGGGTCCACCAGGATGCCGGGAAACCGCTCGGCCAGTTCCGAGGTGTAGCGCCAGTGCGTGGTCGCACCGTGCCCGTCGAGCAACCCGGTGGCGGCGAGGACGAACACCCCGGAGCAGATCGACAGTAACCGTGCGCCCCGCGCATGGGCCTGGCGCAGGGCGTCGATGAGCTCTGCGGGGACCGTGGCGTTGCGGTCGCGCCAGCCGGGAATGATGATGGTGCGGGCATCGGCGAGCAATTCCATGCCGCCGTCGGCCAGGACCTGGATACCGCCCATGGCACGCATCGGGCCTTGATCGACGGCGACGATACGATGTTCGTACCACGGGAAATCGAACTCGGGGCGTGGCAGGCCGAAGATCTCCACGGCAATGCCGAACTCGAATGTGCAGAGGCCGTCGTAGGCCAGAATCGCGACCTTGGCTGGGTTGGGATGCATTTGGCGGAAAATTCCCGATCGGTGTCTTGTGCGCCACTGTAGCCGCAAGTGCCTGGCGGATAAAGTCTCCCCACACCCACCGCCTCTTTGGAGTACAGCCCATGACCAGTCTGGTTCGCGAAATTCCCGCCGCCCCATCGGCCATCGCCCTGATGCATTTCAGCAACCGTCTGACGTTCGAGACCGATTGTTCCGACGTCTACGGCAGCCAGCAGGCTGGCGAAATCGATTTCATTCTGGTGGATGTGCGTGGCCCGCTGGCGTTCGAGCGCGGGCATGTACCGGGAGCGATCAACATTCCCGGGCGCTTGCTGAACGCCGAGGGTCTGGCCGGTTATCCGAAAAACAGCCTGTTCGTGGTCTATTGCGCCGGGCCTCACTGCAACGGCGCCAACAAGGCCGCGGTGAAGCTGGCGGCCCTGGGCTATCCGGTCAAGGAGATGATCGGCGGCGTGACCGGGTGGCTGGATGAAGGGTTTGAGTTGAGTGCCGGGGTGAAGCGGCAAACCGCTAGCGTGGTCGGTTGCGAGTGTTGATCTAACCGAAAAGATCGCAGGCTGCGCCAGCTCCTACATTGGATTGCGTTGCCTGTAGGAGCTGCCGAAGGCTGCGATCTTTTGATCTTTGTTGTTCACTCCCCGCCGCCCACCACTCATCCAGTGTCGCCTGCAACCACGCCAACACCTCGGCATAGGCTGCATCGTCCTGCGGCCCCCGCGGCAACGGCGACTCATCGCCAAAATGCGCATTGAGCATGGCCACCGACTCGGCGTTCCACTCCGGATGAAACTGCAACCCCAGTCGCGCCGGCCCGGCGCGGTACATCTGCTGCACACAGTGCTCGCTGCTGGCCAACAACTGCGCGCCAGGCGGCAGGTCGATGGCGTCTTCGTGCCACTCGAGTACCTTCAGCGCTTGCCCATCGATAAAGCTCACCGTGGTCCATCCGGTTTCGCTCCGGTCCATGCGCCGTACATGGCCGCCCAGACTCAACGCCAGCAACTGAGCCCCCAGGCAGATGGCGAACACGGCGCCGCCCAGATCCAGACTGCCTTTGAGCCATTGCCGTTCGGCCGCAAGCCAGGCCGGGCCGGCATTGGATTCATAAGGCCCGCCCAACAGGATCACCGGATCGGCGCTGACGGGCGGCAACTGCCCCAGGTCGGCGCGAAACACCTTCAGCGTCAGCCCTCTGGACTCGGCCCAAAAGGCGATGGCACCCGGGCCTTCGGCGGGGTGGTGCTGGATCAGGTTCAACGTGGGCATCGCGCTACTCTCGATGGGACGCAAGGGCGCCCAATGTGCCGTAAAACACTCGGTATCGCCAGTCGGCCCGGTACGTCGGTTGGCGCCGAAAGAGCTGTAGTCCTGGTCTGAAAACGCGATCTGTCCGACAGACGTTGCGCCGTCATGGTGAATCCACCGCAATGACTCGATCCTGCTGCCACTTTTTTATAAATATTTGTCGCCTTGGCGTAATTTACCCTCCTGTAGCCGCTCTAGACTGCCGGCCACTTCGGTTTCCGCTCACAAAGCAAGGACCGAACGCTGCCAATCGAAGCTGCCAATAAAAGCCTCCGCACACAGGAGTTATAAATGAAGAAGCTAGTGATGTTCGGTGCCCTGGCACTGTCGATGTTGTCCCTGACCGCCGTGGCTGACGACGCCAAGCCGATTCGCATCGGCATCGAAGCCGGCTACCCGCCATTTTCGATGAAAACCCCTGACGGCAAACTCACCGGTTTCGACGTGGACATCGGCGATGCCCTGTGCGAGCAGATGAAGGTCAAGTGCACCTGGGTCGAGCAAGAGTTCGACGGTCTGATCCCTGCGCTGAAGGTCAAGAAAATCGACGCCATCCTGTCGTCCATGACCATCACGGACGACCGCAAGAAGAACGTCGATTTCACCATCAAGTACTACCACACCCCGGCGCGCTTCGTGATGAAGGAAGGCACCGACGTCAAGGACCCGCTGACCGAACTCAAGGGCAAGAAAGTCGGTGTACTGCGCGCCAGTACCCACGACCGCTTCGCCACTGAAGTGCTGCAACCGGCAGGGATTGTCCTGGTGCGCTACGGCTCCCAGCAGGAAGCCAACCTGGACATGGTCTCCGGCCGCATCGACGCGCTGCTGGCCGACTCGGTCAACCTGGACGACGGTTTCCTGAAAACCGACGCCGGTAAAGGTTTTGCCTTCGTCGGCCCTGAGTACAACGATCCGAAGTACTTTGGTGGCGGCGCCGGCATTGCCGTGCGCAAGGGCGATACCGCCCTGGCCGAGCAGTTCAACAAAGCCATCACCGAGATCCGCGCCAACGGCAAGTACAAGCAAGTGCAGGACAAGTACTTCAAGTTTGACGTTTACGGCGAGTAATCCAGCCGTTCGAGAAAGTGGCAGCCGTTGACGCGACTGCCACTTTTTTTATGTCAACACATTTCCCCTGTAGGAGCTGCCGAAGGCTGCGATCTTTTAAGCTGTTTAAAAAGATCAAAAGATCGCAGCCTTCGGCAGCTCCTACACATGGAACATCGGAGTCCCTCCATGCAACGCATCGACCACAAACTGCCCTGGAGCCACCTGGGCACTGAGCGCACCCTCAGCGTGTTTCGTTATGGCGCGGGCCCGCGCAAGGTGTACATCCAGGCCAGCCTGCACGCCGACGAATTGCCGGGCATGCGCACGGCCTGGGAGTTGAAGAAGCGCCTGACCGAACTTGAACAACAGGGACAGTTGAACGGTGTGATCGAACTGGTGCCGGTGGCCAATCCCATTGGCCTCGACCAGCACCTGCAAGGCAGCCACATGGGACGCTTCGAACTGGGCAGCGGCAAGAACTTCAACCGCTCGTTCGTCGAACTCAGTGCACCGGTGGCCGATCGGGTCGGTGATCGCCTCGGCAGCGATGCCCAGGCCAACATCGCGCTGATTCGCCAGACCATGGGCCAGGTGCTCGATGACTTGCCGGCAGCGACATCGCAGCTGGAAGCCATGCATCGCCTGTTGCTGCGCCATGCCTGCGACGCCGACATCACCCTCGACCTGCATTGCGATTTCGAAGCAGCGATCCACATTTATGCGTTGCCGCAGCACTGGCCACAATGGCGATCCCTGGCGGCGCGCTTGCAGGCTGGCGTGGCGCTGTTGTGTGAAGACTCCGGCGGCAGCTCGTTCGACGAGTCCTGTTCTTCGCCCTGGTTACGTCTGGCCCGGGCGTTCCCGGCGGCCTCGATTCCCCCGGCCAACCTGGCGACCACGCTGGAGCTGGGCAGCATGGGGGACACCCGGGTCGACCAGGCCCGGGCCAATTGCGAGGCCATTCTCGGCTTCCTAGCCGAGCAGGGTTTCATCTCCGGCACCTGGCCGGCGGCGCCGGCCGACTGCTGTGAAGGCATGCCGTTCGAAGGCACCCAATACCTGTTCGCACCGCATCACGGTGTGGTCAGTTTCCTGCGTGAGGCCGGGGAATGGGTAGAAAAGGGCGATGCGCTGTTCGAGGTGGTCGACCCGTTGAACGACAAGGTCACCACCGTGCAGGCCGGCACCAGTGGCGTGCTGTTCGCCATCGACCGTGGGCGCTACACCCAGCCCGGCACCTGGCAGGCGAAAGTCGCCGGGCGTGAGCCGATTCGGGTGGGGAAGCTGATCAACGACTGAGTCCGGAATTTTCTTTATCTGTACTGGCCTCTTCGCGGGCAAGCCCGCTCCCACAGGTTTTGTGAACGCCACAGATCCAGTGTGGGAGCGGGCTTGCCCGCGATGGCGGCATTCGCCACGCCCGAGATGTTCCTGCCAGCAGACCAGTGTTAGGCTCTTGCGCGAATCCTGCATTCCGTGAAGGAAGACCCATGTTGAAGATTCTCGCGCTGCTCACGCTGTTGGCATCCACTGCCGTCCACGCCCAAACCCCGCTGCAAACCGACCTGCCACTCAAATACCTGGCACAGGCCTCCGCCGATTCGAACCATCAACCCCTGGTGATTTTCCTTCACGGTTACGGAAGTAACGAGCAGGACCTGTTCGGCATCAAGGATGACTTGCCCGCGTCCTACACCTACCTGTCGGTGCGGGCACCTTTGGTAATGGAGGAGGGCAGCTATCAGTGGTTCCGCAAGAAGGGCGAAGGGGCCTACAACGGTGAGACCGATGATTTGAAGGCCAGTGGCCAGGTGTTGCTGGACTTCGTCGCACAGGCCGCGAAGAAATATCACACCGAACCGGAGAAGGTGTTCCTGGTGGGGTTCAGCCAGGGTGCGATCATGTCTTACGAAGTGGGCTTGCGGCACCCCGAAGCGCTCGGCGGGATCGCGGCGTTGAGCGGGCGGATTCTGCCGGTGCTCAAGGCCGAACTCAAACCGGATGAAAAGCGCCAGTCGCTGGCGATTTTCATCGGTCATGGCGAACAGGACAAACGCCTTCCCTACAGCGACGGTACCGAGGCCAACAGCCTGTTGCAGAGCGTGTCACTCGACCCTGAGTTTCACGGCTACCCCGGTGTTGGCCACAACATCAGCGCCGAAGAGATCCAGGACTTGAGCGCCTGGTTGCAGCGTCTTAACCCCTGAGCCTTATTTTCCGCTGACGATCTGTTTGATCAGGGTTTCATGGGCTGCCATGTCGCCAGGGCGGGAAATCACCTGGATCACCGCCATGCGGGTGCCGGAGGCGGCCATCAGCGTGGTGGTGAGGGTCATGCCACCGCCTTGCGTGGCAGTGCCGTCGATCTGGCGCAGGCCCAGCCCGGATTTCTGGGTGAGGGTTTTCTCGCTGAGCTTGTTGTAGTCGGGCAGGGACTTGTGTTGCGCCGCATCGAAGTCGGCCACGGTGCCGTCGAGGAACCCGCCATCGTTGTCCTTGACGCTGATGCCGTTGGGCAGGGTGTTTTCAGCGGCGATCACCACGGTCTTGGTGGATTCGTTGCTGTACAGGGTGCCGCTGGCACCGTCCGGGCTGGCCGGCAGCGGGTTGGCGATGAAACCCTTGGGCAGGTTGAAGGTGAACTTGCTGCCGAGCATCGAAACTTTCTGCGCTGGCGCATCGCTGGAAGTGGCCTTGGCGGCCTGCGCATTCAAAGCCCCCAGGCCGGTAGCGGCTGCCAACAGCAGGACAAGGGCTTTTTTACTCAACAAAGACATCGGAATCTCCAGGGATGGGCGCGCGGTGGGGCGCGATCATCCCACGGAGGTTGTGCTGCATTCCAGCCTGCCGTAACGAGCGGTCATGTGAGCACTTGTGGCGAGGGGGCTTGTCTGTGGTCAGGGGGCTTGCCTCAGTCGGGCAGGGAGTGGAACTGAGGCTGATGTTGAAGCAAACCCGTTCGATTGACGTACGGGGTCGTTGTTCTACTCGTGTGAAACCATCGAACGGGTTGCGGGTGCTTTTTCGGGCGCCTGTGCGGTGGCAATCACCGCGCCAGCGATGATCAGCAGCGCCGGCACGATCAGGATCGGGCTGGCATGGCCATGGCCGACGACGATCAGCAGCAGGGTCGAGATCAAGGGTGCCAGATAGGACAGCGCCCCCAGCGTCGCCAGGTTGCCGTGTTTGGTGGCGTGGTCCCAGGCGAAGAACGCCAGTCCGGCCGGCCCCAGGCCGAGAACGACGATCGCCGCCCATTGATTGAAGTCAGGCCGCACGGTGGTTTCGAAGGCCAGGTGGCAGACCAGCCCGGCGGCGGCCGACATGCCACAGATGCCACCGATGATGCTGCTGGGCACTGCGCTGAAACGACGGTTGAACACCGAGTAACCGGCCCAGATCAGCGCGCAGCCGAACGCCGCCAGGTACCCGGCGACGGGCATGGTCGCCGCCGTGTGGGTGGCGCGTTGCTGCATGATGAACGCCGTGCCCGCCAGGCCCAGCACCGCACCGAGCACCTGGCGCTTGTGCAGTTTTTCGCCGGCGGCAAAGGCCGAGAGCAGCACCAGCATCAGCGGCCACAGGTAATTGATCAGGCTGGCTTCGGCGGCAGGCGCGACCTTGAGCGCGAAGAAGTACAGCGCGTGATAAACGAAAATCCCGACGAAACCGGTGGCCCAGACAGCCCAGGGCTGGCGCCAGCTGCTGAACCCGCTCATGCCATGGCGGCCGAGGGTGATCAGGCTGGCGGCAAACGCCACG
This sequence comes from Pseudomonas sp. B1(2018), assembly GCF_003097365.1. Lineage (NCBI taxonomy): Bacteria > Pseudomonadati > Pseudomonadota > Gammaproteobacteria > Pseudomonadales > Pseudomonadaceae > Pseudomonas > Pseudomonas sp. B1(2018). The sequence goes on along the minus strand of NZ_PYUK01000020.1, from coordinate 19,216 downwards.
CCGAAACTCAAGGTCAGCAGTTCAAAGGGCGGGATGCCTTCAGTGAGGGTGGTCAACAACGCCAGGCAGGACCAGAGGAAGATCGCAATCACGCCCACGGCGGTCGCCGATCGGGCAGTGCGCAAGCGAGATGCAGTCATGTCTGTTCCTTCAGCGTGTAGAGGCGGGCAACATCCTGGCCCGATGACATCATGCAGCTTAGCGTTTGATGGCCGTTCCTCCAGTGTCCGTCGTCGGGCCGACCGGCCGCGCCAGCAAGCGTTTGGTCACCCCCAGCATGGCCACCGACACCGCGACACCCAGGACAAAAGCGTTCATCCCCATCGACGGCAGGGCCAGGGCCAACACCAGGCAAAACGCGGCGAACGAATACATGCCGGTGGCGGTGGCGCGCAACAACGCGGCGGTAAAGGCCGGGCCACGGGTTTGCTGGGAGAACACCGCCATCACGCTGCCCAATACCGGGAACACCGCCAGCAGGCCGCTCCAGCGGTCGCCGACGGTGCTGGCCAGCAGCGTCACGACCAGGGTGAGCAATGCACCGGCCACCATGCGCAACACAAGCTTGTCGGATTTCGGCCCCGGGCCACTGAGCACCGGTTGCACGGCGGGAAACAGATAGGGCGCGGCGAGCAGCGCGGTCGCGGCGGCGCACAGGGAAAACACCAGGGATCCCGGGATCAGCGACAGGACAACCGCCACCAGCGCCCAGACCGACAGCGAGATCAGCAACGCCAGTGGCCATCCGGCCCGTTGTGCGACCTGGGCGTAGGTCACGCAAAACGCAATCATCGCGAACATGGCCGACAGCGCCGCCGTGGCCGATTGCGCAGCGAACGCCTGACCTTGCTCAAGGGCAAGGAACAACAGGATCGGTCCGACCACCACCGGCAACCCCGATAGCCAACCGGCCACGCTCGGTCCCCAGCGTTTGCCGGCCAGGGAAATCAGCAGCAGGAAGCCTGGAATCACCAGCAGTTTGAGGATCAACACGCGCATGTCTCCGACCTGTGTGAGGTGGCAACGGTAACATTGCATCGGCCAGATTGCTTTATCTGTATGCGGGTTTTGTATACATGAAGCCTTCGGAATTTGTACGAAAGGATCTTTTGCGCCTGCGTTTCCTGGGCATCTGCGGTGATCAGTGGGGCGGACAGTGGGTTGACTTTGCAGTTCTTGGGGTGACTGCTCGCGAAGAACGATGACTCGGTCTAGATGAAAAAGCGGGGATAAAAAAACCAGGATGTGGCGAGGGGGCTTGCCCCCGTTGGGTTGCGCAGCAGCCCCAGAATCCCGGCAATAGTCGAGTATTTTGGGAGTGCTTCGCACTCCAACGGGGGCAAGCCCCCTCGCCACAGTTGTCCAGACGGCGACAGATCTTCGTGGGCCCCCGCGCCGTCTGTTGAACGCTTTAAGCCCTTTCGAGCGCCAGTGCCACGCCCTGACCGCCACCGATGCACAGGGTGGCGAGGCCTTTCTTGGCATCACGCTTGAGCATTTCATGCAGCAGGGTCACCAGCACGCGGCAACCCGAGGCACCGATCGGGTGGCCCAGGGCGATGGCGCCGCCGTTGACGTTGACCTTGTTCAAGTCCCATTCCAGGTCCTTGGCCACTGCCAGCGATTGCGCGGCGAAGGCTTCGTTGGCTTCGATCAGGTCCAACTGGTCGATGTTCCAGCCGGCCTTGTCCAGGCAACGACGGGTGGCCGACACCGGGCCGATGCCCATGATCGCCGGGTCGACGCCTGCGTTGGCGTACGCTGCGATTTTCGCCAGTACCGGCAGGCCCAGGGCCTTGGCCTTTTCGGCGCTCATCAGGATCACGGCGGCGGCACCGTCGTTCAGCGACGAAGCGTTGCCGGCGGTCACCGAACCGTCCTTCTTGAAGGCCGCCTTGAGTTTGCCCAGGGATTCGGCGGTGGTGCCGGCCCGTGGCTGCTCGTCGGTGGCGAAGGACAGCGGATCGCCCTTGCGCTGCGGGATCAGGATCGGGGTGATTTCATCGACGAAGCGCCCGGCTTCGATGGCGGCTACGGCTTTCTGCTGCGAGGCGGCGGCGAACGCGTCCTGCTGCTCGCGAGTCAGGCTGTACTTCTCGGCCAGGTTCTCGGCGGTGATGCCCATGTGGTAGTCGTTGAACGCGTCCCACAGGCCATCGCTGATCATGGTGTCGACGATCTGCGCGTGGCCCATGCGCAGGCCGGTGCGCGCGCCGGGCATGACGTAGTTGGCCAGGCTCATGTTTTCCTGGCCACCGGCGATGATCACCTCGGCATCGCCGCAGCGAATCGCCTGGGCACCCAGGTGCAGGGCCTTGAGGCCCGAACCGCAGACCTTGTTCAGGGTCATGGCCGGTACGGCGAAGGGCAGGCCGGCCTTGATCGCGGCCTGGCGCGCAGGGTTCTGCCCGGCGCCGGCGGTCAGCACCTGGCCCATGATCACTTCATCGACTTGCGCAGGGTCCAGGCCGGTCTGTGCCAGCAACTGGCGGATCACCGCAGCGCCCAGGTCAACGGCAGAAACATTGGCCAGGGAACCCTGGAAACTGCCGATCGCGGTGCGCGTGGCGGCAACAATGACGACTTCTTGCATGGAATGATTCCTCACTGGGCAGCGAACTGCATTTCCGGAACGTGGTCCGGGACGATCAGTTTACCAGCGGTCTTGGCGACGATTTCCTCAACGCTGACGCCAGGTGCGCGTTCCTTGAGGACAAATGCGCCATTTTCGATTTCCAGGTAGGCCAGGTCGGTCAGCACGCGCTTGATGCACCCGGCACCGGTCAGCGGCAGGCTGCATTGGGACAGCAGCTTGGACTCACCGTCCTTGGAGGCGTGGGTCATGATGACGATGATGTTGTCTGCGCCGGCCACCAGGTCCATCGCGCCGCCCATGCCCTTGACCAGCTTGCCGGGGATCATCCACGAGGCGATGTTGCCTTGCACGTCCACTTCGAAGGCGCCCAGCACGGTCAGGTCGACATGGCCACCGCGGATCATCGCGAAGGACTCGGCCGAGGAAAAGATCGAAGCGCCGATGCGCGCGGTCACCGTTTGTTTGCCGGCGTTGATCATGTCGGCATCGATGGTTTCTTCAGTCGGGAACGGACCCATGCCCAGCAGGCCGTTTTCCGACTGCAACATGACTTCCATGCCTTCGGGGATGTAGTTGGCGACCAGGGTCGGAATGCCGATGCCCAGGTTCACGTAGAAGCCGTCCTGCATTTCGCGGGCGACGCGTTGAGCCATTTGTTCGCGGGAAAGTGCCATTGTCGTTATTCCTTCATTCGGTCCGGGGGCAGGGGATCACTTACGCACGGTGCGCTGTTCGATGCGCTTCTCGAACGTGCCGCAGATGATCCGGTCGACGTAGATGCCAGGGGTGTGGATCTGCGCCGGGTCCAGCTCGCCGGGTTCGACGATTTCTTCGACTTCGACCACGGTGATCTTGCCGGCGGTGGCGGCCAGCGGGTTGAAGTTCTGGGCGGTGTGGCGATAGATCACGTTACCGAAATGGTCGGCTTTCCAGCCTTTGACGATAGCGAAGTCGCCGGTGATGGACTCTTCCATCAGGTACTTGCGGCCATGGAATTCGCGCACTTCCTTGCCTTCGGCAACCGGAGTGCCCACGCCGGTGGCGGTGAAGAAGGCCGGGATGCCGGCGCCGCCCGCGCGCATTTTCTCGGCGAGGGTGCCTTGCGGGGTCAGGATGACTTCGATTTCGCCCTTGAGCAGTTGCTCTTCGAACAGCTTGTTTTCGCCGACGTAGGACGCCACCACTTTGCTGATCTGGCGGTCGGTGAGCAGTACGCCAAGGCCGAAACCGTCGACGCCGCAGTTGTTGGAGACCACGGTGAGGTCGCGAGTGCCCTTGCGCTTGATCTCGGCGATCAGGTTTTCCGGGATGCCGCACAGGCCGAAGCCGCCAGCGATCACGGTCATGCCGTCTTCAAGACCTGCCAGAGCTTCCTCGTAGGAACTCACGCGCTTGTCGAAACCTGCCATATGCACCTCTTTTATTCTTTGTGGGCGGCTGGCTAGCCGAATGGGAAGGAGTGTCTCGCCGAAGTATTCATTTGTTAAGTTGATTTTTAAGGTTGATTAATAGATAAAACTCAACAGTGTGTAGGAGCTGCCGATGGCTGCGATCTTTTGATCCTGTTTTTTGGCGCAAGATCAAAATCAAAAGATCGCAGCCTTCGGCAGCTCCTACAAGACCTTGGAGAGACCGAGTATGACCGTCAAGCAGATCCGTGCCTTTCTGGCCGTGGCCCAGAGCCTGAGCTTTGCCGTGGCCTGTGAACGCCTGCACCTGTCGCAATCGGCCCTGAGCCTGACCATCAAGGCGCTGGAAGAGGGCCTCGGCGGGCGCCTGTTCACCCGCAACACGCGCAACGTGGCGCTCACCGCCGAAGGCGAAGCCCTGGTGCCGCTGGCGCGCCGGTTGATCGCCGACTGGGACAATGTCGAGGACGAGCTGCGTCAACGCTTCACCCTGCAGCGCGGTCGCGTGACCCTGGCGGCGATGCCATCGTTCGCCGGCAACCTGCTGCCGCCGATCCTCAAGACCTTCCGCGCCCGTTACCCGAACGTCAACGTGACGGTCAATGACGTGATCAACGAGCAGGTGCTGGAAATGGTCCGTGACCGCCAGGTTGAACTGGGGGTGGCGTTCGAGCCGACCCAGAGTTCGCCGCTGCAATTCACGCCGTTGTACATCGATCGATTCGTGGCGGTGGTGCCCCTGGATTCGGCGCTGGCCGAACTCGATGACATCGATTGGCAGACCCTGCTCAAGGAACCGTTCATTACCTTGCAGCGACCTTCCACCGTACGGGTCATGCTTGAAGAGCACCTGCAGGCCCGCGGCATGAAGCTGTCGGTGGAGTTTGAAAGCCATCAACTGGCGACGGTCGGGCGCATGGTCGCCAGCGGCCTGGGCGTGAGCGCGGTGCCGGCCTTGTGTGCCGGGCAGATGCGTGAACTGGGGGCGCGCTGCATTACTTTGCGCGATCCGGTGGTGGAGCGGGCGCTTGGGGTGTTGACGTTGCCGGGGGGAGAGCTGTCGGCGGCGGCGCAGGCGTTGTTTGATGTGCTCAAAGAAGAAAACCTGGGGCACACACCATCCCTGTAGGAGCTGCCGCAGGCTGCGATCTTTTGACGTTGCTTCTAAAAAAACAAGATCAAAAGATCGCAGCCTGCGGCAGCTCCTACAGGGGAGGGCAGTTGTTTAGGCGTTGGGCCAATAGGGGCAAGAGCTGCTCGCATGACCCTTCGATCTTCATATCCAGAATGTCATCCGCCCGGGTCTTGCCCAGGTTGATCGCGATCAACGGCTTGCCCTGGTCCACCACCGCCCGGCACAAGCGAAACGCCGAATAGGCCATCAACGAAGACCCGATCACCAATAACCCGGCAGCCTGTTCAACGGCCGCCATCGCCTTGGCTGCCGTGGCCTGCGCGACGTTTTCACCGAAAAACACCACATCCGGCTTCATCCTTTCCCCGGCGCAATGCGGGCAATGCGGGACTTGGAAACGAGCCTCGAAGGCCGGGTCGAGCAGGGTGTCGCCGTCCGGCGCCTGCACCGCGTCGACGCCGGCCAGGTACGGGTTGCGGGTTTCCATCAAGCGCTGGATCGAATCGCGCTCGCAGAGCTTGCCGCAATCGAGGCACAACACCCGGTGCAAACTGCCGTGGAGTTCGATCACGTCATGGCTGCCGGCCTGGTCGTGCAGGGTATCGACGTTCTGGGTGATCAACCCGCTGATCTGTCGCGTGCCCTGCAAACGGGCCAGGCTGTCGTGGGCCACGTTCGGCCGCGCCAGGCGCACCCGTGGCCAGCCGAGCATCGCCCGCGCCCAATAGCGTCGCCGGGACTCCGGGGCGGAGAGAAACTCCTGGTACATCATCGGCTGCCGGCCCCGCCGCACGCCCTGGTTGTCGCGATAATCGGGGATGCCCGACGGTGTGCTGATGCCGGCACCGGTCAGCACTGCAAACGGCGCGTCGGCCATGCGTTGATGGAGGCGGTCGAGTTGGTCGTGGATCAGGCTGTCGAGCATGTTCGGCACTCCGGGGGGCGCAGATTGGCATGGCCTTTCGTAGGAGCTGCCGAAGGCTGCGATCTTTTGACGTTGCTTTAAAAAAACAAGATCAAAAGATCGCAGCCTTCGGCAGCTCCTACAACCCTCGGGGGTTATTTACGTGCCTCCAGAATCAGGTTGAACGGTGTTTCCGTGGCCCGACGAAAACGGCTGAACCCGGCCTCGTTGAACACCTTGCGCAACCGCGCTTCACCGGCCTGGGCGCCGAGGCCGAGGCCGACTTCCTGGGACAGCGAGTTCGGCGTGCAAATGAAGGTCGAGGCGGCGTAGAACAGGCGTCCGACCGGGTTGACGTTGTCGTCGAGCAAGTCGTTGGCGTAGGGCTCGACCAGCAGCACCGTGCCGTCGTCTTTCAACGATTCATAGGCATGTCTGGCCGCGCCCACCGGGTCGCCCATGTCGTGCAGGCAGTCGAAGTAGCAGACCAGGTCATAGTCGCTGCCGGGGTAGCTTTTCGCCGTGCCCTGGAAGAACCGGGCCCGACTGGACACACCACCTTCTTCGGCCCTTTGGGTGGCGACGGTGACGGACGGCGCGTGATAGTCGAAGCCGACGAAGCGCGAATCCGGAAATGCCTGGGCCATGATCACCGTCGAGGCGCCGTGGCCGCAGCCGATGTCCGCCACTTTGGCCCCGGCTTCCAGTTTGGCCACCACGCCGTCGAGGGCCGGCAACCATTCGGTGATCAAATGGGCTTTGTAGCCGGGACGGAAGAAACGCTCGGTGCCGCTGAACATGCACGGGTGATGCTCGCCCCAGGGCAGGGCGCCGTTGCCGCGCATGGCGTTGACCAGCTTGTCCTTGTCGTGGAAAAACGACGCGACCACGCCTATGCCCCCGGCGATATAGACCGGAGAGTCTTCGATGGCCAGGGCCAGGGCTTGCTCTTCGGGCAGGCGGAACTGGCCGTCGCGGTGTTCCATGTAGCCGGAGGCAGCGTGGGCGCTGAGCCATTCGCGCAGCAGGCGGGTGTTGCAGCCGGTTTTCTCGGCAAGGGTTTCGGGGGTGATGGGCTGGCTGTCGGCCATCGCCCGGTACAGGCCGAGCTCTTCGCCGAGGATGACGTTGGCGAGCATCGCCGCGCCGCCCATGTCATTCACCAGTTTGCCCATGAAGTCGTTGAGTCTGGCCTCGTCCATCACGTGTGCTCCTTTGGCAGGATCACGGTCCAGAGGCATTGTCTGACGAGGCATGCGCCGCTGGGCGGTGGTCGTGGGGGTGTGCAGGGCACCAAGCGGGTCCTGCGTGCAGTAAGTTTAGTTCGGGGGCTGTGTGTTGCTTTTTCTCGCGACGAAAGTCCCGGGCGTCAGGTCCTGGCTTGACGCAAAACCCTGTGGGAGCGGGCTTGCCCGCGAAAGCGGTGGGTCAGCCAGCATCTCTTTTGAATGTGCCGGCCTCTTCGCGGGCAAGTCGGATCGCCGCACCGCCGCTCCCACAGGTATCGGTAGTGCCTGCAAGGATCGTGTGTATCCCACTGTATCCAGACCCCTTCTTGACACAGTGACCTCTTATTCCGACCCCAGCCAAACACAGTCCCGATACACCCCTTCGATTAACTGTGTCTCAAGGCGGGCACCGGCCCGCGCCATTGGACACAGGCGAGATCGATACCATGCAGACATCCATTCCCCCCGTAGCCAAGGCCAGCGCAGGGCTTGGCCTGCGTCGCGGTTTACTCAAAGACCTGCAAGCGGCCCCTGTCGGCAGTTTCGACTTTCTGGAAGTCGCACCGGAAAACTGGATCGGCATCGGCGGCGCCCATGGCGCAACGCTGCGGACACTGGCCGAGCGTTATCCGTTGTCCTGTCACGGGCTGTCTCTGTCCCTGGGTGGGCCGTCGCCGCTGGACGTCGGTTTTTTGCAGGAAGTTCGGGGTTTTCTCGATCACTACCACGTGCCGCTGTACAGCGAGCATTTGAGCTATTGCAGCGATGACGGTCACCTGTACGACCTGCTGCCGCTGCCGTTCACCGAAGAAGCGGTGCACCACGTCGCCGCGCGTATCCGTCAGGCCCAGGACATCCTCGGTCGGCGCCTGGCGGTGGAAAACGTTTCTTACTACGCCGCGCCCCAACAGGAGATGGACGAGGTGACGTTCACCAATGCGGTGTTGCGCGAGGCTGATTGCGACCTGTTGCTGGACGTCAACAACGTCTACGTCAACTCGATAAACCACGGTTTCGATCCCCAGGCGTTTCTCGCCGGTATCGATACGGGGCGGGTGGTGGCCATGCATATCGCCGGGCATTTCGATGAGTCCGACACCTTGAAAATCGATACCCATGGCGCCTCGGTGAAGCCGGCGGTGTGGTCGTTGCTGGCCCAGGCCTACGCCCGGTTCGGTGCTCAACCGACCTTACTGGAGCGCGATTTCAATTTTCCGGCATTTGCCGAACTGGTGGCGGAATTGCAGACCATTCGCCGCTTGCAACAGGAGGGCGTGAACCGTGGATAAGTCGAGCCTTGTGCAGCAACAAACCACCATGGGCCTGTACCTGCGCGACCCTGAGCACAACGCGCCACCCACCGAAATGGACCCTGCCCGGGCACAGGTTTACCGCGATCTGGTATTCGCCAACCTGTCTTCATTGCTCAGCGGAACCTTTCCGGTGTTGGTGAAGATTCTCGGGGATGAGGATTGGCGTTCGCTGGTGCGGATTTTTCTGCGGGACTACCGCGCCCGCACGCCGAAATTCGGTGAGATCGCTCAGGAGTTTGTCGAGTTTCTTGCCAGTGAACCTCAGGCGTTGGTCGATGGGCCGTGGCCGCCGTTCATGGTGGAGCTGGCGCATTACGAGTGGGTGGAAATGGCGCTGCAACAGTCCGACGCCGAACCTGTGGCAGCCGGTGATGCGGCGTTGCTGCTGGATCGGCCATTGCAGGTGTCGCCGCTGGCCTGGCCCTTGGCGTATGCCTGGCCGGTGCAACGGGTGGGGCCGGATTATCAGCCGGACGTTTTGCCGGCTCAGCCGACGTTGTTGTTGGTGCGTCGGGCCGAGGACTGGGGTGTGAGGTTTTCCGAGTTGAGTCCGTTGGCGTGGCGGTTGTTGCTGCTTGTTGGCGAGTTTCCCGAGTTGACCGGGCGTGAGCTGTTGCAGGGGTTGGCGGTGGAGGCGGGGGCGGTGGAGTCTTCGGCGTTTTTGGAGAGTGGGTTGGTGTTGTTGCGACAGATGCATGGGGAGGGGGTTGTGGGGGTTGTTGATTGAATACATATCCATTTTTTAGGGCGAACCTGCTCTTCGGCTAAACGCACTCCCCTGTAGGAGCTGCCGAAGGCTGCGATCCTTTGATCTTGATCTTCCGTCCTTTCGACATGGTCAAAATCAAAAGATCGCAGCCTTCGGCAGCTCCTACGGGGATTCTTGTCCGTCCACGACATAGGCGGTGTACCCGGTCAATGTAGGAGCTGCCGCAGGCTGCGATCCTTTGATCTTGATCTTCCGTCCTTTTGACATGGTCAAAATCAAAAGATCGCAGCCTGCGGCAGCTCCTACAGGGAAACACTCTCCCATCAGTACCTGGTCGGCCGGTAGGCACTTGTGGGAGCGGCCTCCGTCCTACCCCGGCAATTTCAGCTCCGCACACAACCCCCCACCTTCACGATTGCTCAAGGTCAACGACCCTCCAATCGCTATCGCCAGTTGCTGGGCAATCGCCAACCCCAACCCGGTACCACCGGTGCTGCGGTTGCGGGAGTTTTCCACGCGGTAGAACGGCTCCATCACGTGCTTGAGTTCTTCTTCGGCGATCCCCGGACCACGGTCGAGGATCTTGATCGACAGCTTGCCGTCGGCCTGTTTTTCCACGTGCATCTCGGCAGCTCCGGCAAATTTCAATGCGTTGTCCGTCAGGTTGACCAGCACCCGGCGCAGGGCGTGGGGGCGGGTGTCGATGACGGTGGTGCTCTTGCCTGTGAGTTGAACGTCCTTGCCCATGTCCTGGTAGTCGAACACCAGGCTGTCGAGGAACGAGTCGAGGTCGGTGCGGCGGCTTTCTTCGGTGGCGCCGTGGATGCTGCGGGCATAGGCGACGCCTTCGCGCACCAGGTGTTCCATCTCGCCCAGGTCGTTCCACAGTTTGTCTTTTTCGCTGGAGTCGTCCATGAACTCGGCGCGCAGTTTCATGCGGGTGATCGGGGTTTGCAGGTCGTGGGAGATCGCCGCGAGCAATTGCATGCGTTCCTTCAGGTACGCCGCGATGCGTGCCTGCATCGCGTTGAAGGCCTTGGCGGCGTGGGCGACTTCGGTCGGGCCTTTTTCGTCCAGGAGCACGGGGTGGGCGTTGGGGTCCAGGGTTTCGACGGCGTCGGCGAGACGGGTGAGGGGGCGGATGGCGATTCTGACCGCCAGCCAGGAACAGGCGAGCATCAGCGCCAGTTGCCCGAGCAACACGATGGGTAGCCAGGGCGACAGCGGCACCATCGCCGGGCGGAGGTCGATGGTCAGCGGGCTGCCATCCGACAGGTTCAGGTGCACTTGGAAGTGTTTTTTCGGCCCGGGGATGTCGGTAAAGGTCATCGGGTAATCGTGGCCGATGGCGTCCTTGATCGAGGCGATGGCAATGGGTGCATCGGGCATGTCGGTGCGGATGGGCGTGCCCGGCGAACCCTCGTTGAGCAGGTAACTGTAGTTGCGCCGTTCCAGTTGTTTGAGCCAGGCGGCTCGTTCATCGGCGGGCAAGCGGTCGAGGATGGCAATGGAGGTGGACACATCGGTTTCCAGGTTGCCGAGCATGGTGTTTTTCGAGGATTCGTAGCGTTCGTAGTACTGCGCGCCGAAGGACAATGCCTGGGCGAGGATCAGTCCGATCAGGAATATCAGCGACAGCCGCGAGGCCAGGGTCCGCGGCCAATGCAACGCCCCCGTCATGATTGATCGCCCAGGATTTCCACCGGCAGGGAAAACACATAGCCTTCGCTGCGCACGGTCTTGATGTAGGCCGGTTCGCGGGCGTCGTCGAGCAGGCGCTGGCGCAGGCGACTGACCAAAAGATCGATGGAACGGTCGAACAGGTCGGCGTCGCGGCCCTGGGTCAGGTTGAGCAATTGATCGCGGTTGAGCACCCGTTGCGGATGGTCGAGAAACACCCGCAGCAATCGATATTCGGCGCCGCTCAGGGCGACCATGGTGCCGTCTTCATCGAGCAGGTGACGGGCCGAGGTGTCCAGGCGCCAGCGCCCAAAGGCCAGCAGGCGACTGGCTTCGGTCACCACCAGGTTTGGCGGCAGCATGCGGGTGCGCCGCAGCACCGCGTTGATCCGCGCCAGCAGTTCACGGGCAGCGAAGGGTTTGACCAGGTAGTCGTCGGCGCCCATTTCCAGGCCCAGGATGCGGTCGGTCTCATCGTTGCGCGCAGTGAGCATCAGCACCGGCGTGGTCTTGTGTTTGCCGGCGCGCAATTCGCGGCAGAGCAGCAGGCCATCGTCCCCCGGCATCATGATGTCCAGCACGATCAGGTCCACCGGGGTGGTTTCCAGAAACGCGCGCATCTGCCGCCCATCCGCCACGACGGTGGTGCGCAGGCCGTTCTTCTTCAGGTAGTTGCCTACCAGCTCGCGGATTTCGCGGTCATCGTCAACGATGAGGATGTGATCAACGTGATCCATTGGGCCAAACCTCTGATGAATGGGGAATGCCACACAGTCTATCGAGCCCGGGCGGGGTCGCCTGCCGCCCTTTGTATTGCAGTGTATCCGGCCTGCCTGGGGATACACACAAAGGCAAAAAAGCCGATTTCCGGGGGGGTTGTATTGCTCTGTATCTGCACGCGGTTCTGATACGTACCGATTGATTCACGCCGATTCTCGACACAGACGAGATACCTCGCAGGCTTTTAATGGGTTCCATCGAGGCAAACCAGAGCGCCTCGGCCCAACGACCTGTTGAAACCTTGAGGAACTCGCCATGAACACCAAAGCCGTCTACGCCGCCTGCCTGTTTGCCGCCCTGAACATCTGCACCCTGTCGGCCCGCGCCGAAGCCGATGTTGCGCCAAAAACCTACACCTACGGCAGCCATCTTGACATCAGGAAAGTGGTTTCGCTGACCGAGGACGCTACGCCTTCCTGCGGCGTGGTCAATGCACGGCTGACGTACCTCGACTCCCAGTCGAAAACCCAGGTGCTGGATTACAGCAAGTTCGCCGACCACTGCAACTCGGAAAACTGAGTGCTGCGATCGACGACCGCTTAATCCCACTGAATCAGGAAGGACATCATGAACAACGTTACCCGCTTTCTCACCGCCATCGCTTTTTACGTCGCCGGTGCGGCAGCCCATGCCAACGCCTCTGTCGAGCAAGGCGCCTGCGGCAGCAACACCTGCTTCCAGCTGACGCCCGTGGCAGAGAAGGGCACCCAGGGCTTCCTTGCGCAAGACGGTTCCGGCCGTACGCCGCAAGGGCAGATGCTCGCCGAGAACGGTGCCAGCCGCACGCCTCAGGGGCAGTTGCTGGATGAACAGACAGCTTGAAAACACCTCAATCCACTGTGGGAGCTGGCTTGCCAGCGAAGGCGGCCTTGCAGGTGACATCTCTATTGAATGTACCGGCCTCTTCGTCGGAACGCCGCCCGGAGCAAGTCCGCTCCCACAATGACCGTGTGTCGCCCTCTGATTTGTATTAGGTGATCCCATGTTACTCATCGCTTTCCTGGGCGGCATATTGACCGTCCTCAGCCCGTGCATCCTGCCGGTCGTGCCCTTCCTGTTCGCCGGGGCCGATCGCACACGCGCCTCGATCCTGCTGACCCTCGGCGGCATGGTCCTGACCTTCGCCCTCGTCTCCAGCCTGGCCGTGGTCAGCACCGAGTGGGTGATACAGGCCAGCAACACCGGCCGCCACGTCGCCCTGTTCGTCATGGTGCTGTTCGCCCTGTCGCTGATTTCCGCCCGGGTCGGTGACTGGCTGGCACGCCCCTTCGTGCTGCTGGGCAATCGCATCGACCCGGATTCGCGCAAGATGTCCGGGCCGCTGGCGTCGATCATGATCGGTGTCGCCACCGGGCTGCTCTGGGCACCCTGCGCCGGGCCGATCCTCGGAGTGATTCTGACCAGCGCCATGCTGCAGGGCGCGAACGCCGGTACCAGTCTGTTGTTGGTGGCCTATGGCGCGGGCAGTGCGCTGTCCCTGGGCGTCCTGATCTTTGCCGGTCGCGGCCTGGTCAATCGCTTGAAGCCGTCGATTCCGGTCACCGGCTGGCTGCGCCGGGGCGCCGGGGTTGCGGTGCTGGCCGGTGCGGCGGTGATCGCAACGGGGGCCAATGACCTGTTGCTGGCCAATACCTCATCGCAAGGTGTCAGCCGTGTCGAGAAAGGCGTGCTGGAGTCTGTGCCGAAAGTCGTCGATTACCTGGTCAGCAAGGTCAAGGCCGACAGCACCATGGGCAACGCCCAGGGCGCGATGCCGTCGTTGTCCGGCGCGGTCGACTGGATCAACTCACCGGCACTGACCAACGAAGCCCTCAAAGGCAAGGTGGTGCTGGTGGACTTCTGGACCTTCGACTGCATCAACTGCAAGCACACCCTGCCGTACGTGAAGGACTGGGCGAAGAAATATGAAAAGGACGGACTGGTGGTGATCGGCGTGCACACGCCTGAATACGGCTTTGAACGCATCATCGACAACGTCAGGGACAAGGTGAAGGAATACGGCATCACCTACCCGGTGGCGATCGACAACAACTACGCGATCTGGCGCAACTTCGACAACCAGTACTGGCCGGCGCACTACATCATCGATGCCAAGGGGCAGGTGCGTTACACCCACTTCGGCGAAGGCAGCTACGAAACGCAGGAGAAAGTGATCCAGCAGTTGCTGGAGGAGGCCAAGGCGAGCACGCCAGCGGCGTGAACGGCCTGATCAGTGGCTCACGGGCATAGCCTCGTGGGCCATGTTTTTTTTCTCCTGACCACGCCGCCACGCCGCCGGCGGTGCACCGAACTCGCGCCGAAAGGCGCGGCTGAAGGCGGTATCGGTCTGGTAACCCACTTCCTCGGCGATGCGCGTCAATGAGTTATTGCTGCTGCGCAACAGGTTGGCGGCGAGCAACATCCGCCATTGCGTCAGGTACTGCATCGGCGACACCCCCACCAGTTGCTGGAAGCGCTCGGCCAACACCGATCTTGAAGTGCTGGCGGTGCGCGCCAGTTCGTCCAGCGTCCAGGCGTGGCAGGGCTTTTTGTGCAAGGCGTTGAGGGCGGCGCCGACGATGCGGTCGCGTACTCCGGCCAGCCAGCCGGTGCGGCCTTCGCCCTGTTCGTTCATGTACAGGCGCAGCACTTCGATGAACAACACTTCGGCGAGTTTGGCCAGGACTCCTTCGCCGCCGGGGCGGGGCGAGCGGGCTTCGGCGAGGGCGTAGCGCACGGAGGATTCCAGCCAGATACCGGCATCCGAACCGCGCACGTTGACCCGCACCACGGGTGGCAAGCCCTTGAGCAACATGCCCGCCAGGCGCGTGTCGCACGCCAGGTAGCCGCACACCAGGCGGGTGACCGCGCCACCACCGCCATAGCTCAGCTGGCGGGGCCGGCGTGCCAGTACCGCATCCAGTCGCGCACCCGTGGCCGGGGGCAATCCGGGTCGGGAGCACATGCGATGGGCGTCGCCCTGGGGGAAGATCACGACGTCGCCGGCGCTCAGCAGCAGCGGTGGGTCATCGCCCAGTTCGACGTAGCACTCGCCCTCGGTGATCAGGTGAAAGATCACCACCTGTTCCGCATCGGGCTCCAGGAACGGCGCGGCCGTGTCGGCGCTGGGCGACTGGTAGCACCAGGGCGCGGTGAACCGGGCGTTGATGAAGATCGCGCCGACCAGGTGCACCACCCGCAGGGTCTGTGACAGAGCGTCCATAGGGATTTCCCCATGACAGGATTCCTGATTGTGAACGCGTCGGTGCGCCGTGTGGAATCTCCGGACGATCGGGCAGGCTTGGGCGACGATCGGGCAGGACGCCAGCGCCCGTCAGGACGATAGTTGGATCACAGGGTGAATGCGCCCTGCCATCCAGAACAATAAAGAGAGGTTGCCATGCCTAAGTTCGTCATTGAACGTGAGATCCAGGGCGCCGGAGCTCTGTCGGAAAGGGATTTGAAAGCCGCTTCGTTAAAGTCCTGCCAGGCCTTGCGGGAGTTGCCGGAGGTGCAGTGGCTGCAGAGCTATGTCACCGGTGACAAGCTCTATTGCGTGTACATCTCGCCGAGCGAGGAGCAGATCCAGGAGCACGCCAGGATCAGTGGTTTTCCCGCCAACCGCATTTCCCGGGTCATGAACATCATCGATCCGACGACAGCGGAGTAACCGCGATCAGGCCCGATACGTGTTTCAACCCAGAGACTGCCTCCATGAGTACACCCATTGATCTGACTGCCTTGAAAAACCGCCAGATGGCCTCCTGGGCCAGCGGCGACTACGCCGTGATCGGCACCACCCTGCAAATCGTCGGCGAGCAACTGGCCGAAGCCTGCGACCTGTTGTGCGATGAGCGCGTGCTCGACGTCGCCGCCGGCAACGGCAACGCGACCCTCGCGGCTGCGCGCCGTGGCTGCCAGGTGACGTCCACCGACTATGTCGCCGCCTTGCTGGAGCGTGGTGCAGAACGGGCCCGGGCAGAACGCCTGAATGTCGCCTTCCAGGTCGCCGATGCCGAAGCCTTGCCCTTTGCCGACGGCAGCTTCGACGCCGTGCTTTCCACTTTCGGGGTGATGTTCACACCGGACCAGCCCAAGGCCGCCGCGGAGCTGGCGCGAGTCTGCCGCCCGGGTGGGCGGATCGGCCTGGCCAACTGGACACCGGAAGGCTTCGTCGGCCAGATGTTCAAGACCCTGGGCCAGCACCTGCCACCTGCGCCGGGAGCGAATCCGCCCTCGCGCTGGGGCACCGAAGCCTGGCTGCACGAGCATTTCGAGGAGCGGGAATTTCTGCTGCAGGTGACGCGCCGCACGTTCAATTTCCGCTATCGCTCGGCGGCGCATTTCATCGACACCTTCCGCCAGTGGTACGGGCCGATGCACAAAGCCTTCGCCGCGCTGCCTGCGGACGGCGCCAAGGCCCTGGAAGCGGACCTGACCGAGCTGATCAACCGGATGAACAGGGCGGGCGACAAGTCGCTGGTGGTGCCGAGTGAGTACCTGGAGGTGGTGATCACGCGGCGGTGATCAAAAGATCGCAGCCTTCGGCAGCTCCTACATTGTGAATGCCGTCCCCCTGTAGGAGCTGCCGAAGGCTGCGATCTTTTGATGTTGAACCCCAACACACAGAGAGGTGGAGCCGCCATGGCAACTAAATCACTACAGCCCCCCGCGTCTCCAGCAACTCGCGCAACACCGACCGATGACAATGCGCCTCATCTTCGCAATAACACCCCACGGCCAGGGACGTCCGGTGGGACAGCGCAGCCAGCAAGTCCAGCATCTGGCTGGCAGCGGGCTGGTTCATCTCGACCTTGAACTTGCGCCTGAACACCTCCCAGGCCTTGGCATCCTGTGCAGCCTTGGCTTCGGTCACCAGTTCCGCGCTGGGTGCCAGCAAGGGCTGCCAGACATCATAAAAGTCCCGGCTGGCGAATTCGGCTTTCGGTACGCCACGGGGAGGGCGGCGTACCGTGCCCAGGCGCAAGCCTTCGTCGGGGCGACGCGGCGAACCCAGTTGAACGATATGGACCGGCATGGCTACTTGAGCCGCGATTCGTCGAACCACTCCAGCGCCGTGCGCCAGAAGCAGATACCGAGGAAATACGCCGACATCAGCAGCCACAGCCCCATCACCATCGGGTTGATCAGCGGATGGTTGAGCACCAGCGACAAGCTGCACAGCAACCAGATGGCCGTCACCGCAATGTTGATCGGCATGAACCGGCGCACGCGGAACGGGTGCAGGAATTTCATCCGGGTCACGGTCAGCAGGGCCAGGCCAATGATGGTCATGAAGGTGATCCACGGCGACGGGGCGATGATGTACAGGCACAGGGCAACCACGTTCCAGGCGGCGGGGAAGCCCTGGAAGTAGTTGTCCTTGCTCTTCATGTTGACGTTGCAGAAGCAGAACAGCGACGACACCAGAATCAGCGACACGCTCAGCAGCAGGGTGTAGTCCGGCAGCGGGATGTAGCGATAGATGAACAGCGCCGGGATAAACACATACGTCAGGTAATCGATCACCAGGTCGAGGATCGAGCCATCGAAGCTCGGCAACACCGACTGCACGTTGACCTTGCGCGCCAGTGCGCCGTCCAGTCCGTCGACGATCAGGGCGACACCCAGCCACAGCAGGCAATGGGTCGGCTGGTTATCCAGAAGGGACAGGGTGGCGAGGAAAGCGGTGACCACGCCGGTGGCCGTAAAACCATGGGCGCCCCATGCTTTGAGTCTGGCGATGTACAGGGTTGAAATCACAGGGGCGTTCTCCAGTGAATGAAGCAAGCCAGTTGACGCCCCGCGTAAGGGGGCGCTGGCAAACCGGGTCGGGTTGCAGGTATCGACCGGGTATCCGCGGATAAGGTTCACCACCTATGAATCTTAGCCGCGCTGAAAAAAAATACCCCGGACAATCCGCCGTGACGCGGGCGCGTCAGCCCAACGGCGCTGGCACATTCGTCTGCGAGGTCTATCGTTGCCTGTCTGGACAGAACCCTTCCCAAGAGGACAAGCGTCATGAACACCAGCGATCTGCTCGAACAGTTACTGCGCGCCGGCCAGGGCTCGATGGCGCAACAGGGGGGCGGTGGCGCCTCGGCCCAGGGCGGGCTCGGCGACCTGGGCGGATTGCTCGGCGGGTTGCTGGGCGGTGGCGCCGGTGCGGGTGGCGGTGGGGCAGGGTTGGGCGGTTTGCTCGGTGGTTTGCTGGGCGGTGGTTCGCCGATGGGCGACGCACCGCAAAGCCGCTCCGGGGGCGGCACTAATTATGCGGCGCTGGCGTCCCTGGGCATGATGGCGTTCCAGGCGTACCAGGCCTGGCAACGCAGCCAGGCGTCGGCCCCCCAGGAAGCGCCGCGCACAGTGGACTTGCTGGCCGGCCCGGAAGCCGAGGAACACAGCCATGCGATCCTGCGGGCATTGATTGCCGCGGCCAAGGCCGATGGCCGGATCGATGATTCCGAAAAGCAGATGATCAGCACTGAAATCGGCCGTCACACCGACGATCCGCAATTGCAGCAATGGCTGGACGATGAGGTCGCCAAGCCGCTGGACCCCAATGAAGTGGCGCAGTCGGCTACCGACCCCGGCATGGCCTCGGAGATGTACCTGGCCAGCGTGATGCTGGTGGACGACCAGCAGGACGCCGAGCGCAACTATCTGGATGAACTGGCCGCGGCATTGCAGATCGAGCCAGAGTTGCAATTGCGTCTGGAGCAGCAGGCCAAAGGGACTGCCTAAAGCTTCGCGAGCAAGCTCGCTCCCACAGGTTGATCCGCGCCGAACGCAGATTCTGCGTGCGCTGAAAATCACTGTGGGAGCGAGCCTGCTCGCGAAGCCGGTCGTCACAGTCAACATCCTTGGCGCCTGACCCACCGCCATCGCGAGCAAGCTCGCTCCCACAGGTTGATCCCCGCCGAACGCAGATTCTGCGTGCGCTGAAAATCACTGTGGGAGCGAGCCTGCTCGCGAAGCGGTCATCACAGTCAACATCCTTGGCGCCTGACCCACCGCCATCGCGAGCAAGCTCGCTCCCACAGGTTGATCCGCGCCGAACGCAGATTCTGCGTGCGCTGAAAATCACTGCGGGAGCGAGCCTGCTCGCGAAGCGGTCATCACAGTCAACATCCTTGGCGCCTGACCCACCGCCATCGCGAGCAAGCTCGCTCCCACAGGTTGATCCGCGCCGAACGCAGATTCTGCGTGCGCTGAAAATCACTGTGGGAGCGAGCCTGCTCGCGATGAGGCCGGCACAGCCAACATCCTTGGCGCCTGACCCACCGCCATCGCGAGCAAGCTCGCTCCCACAGGTTGATCCGCGCCGAGCGCAGATTCTGCAAGTGCTGAAAATCCCTGTGGGAGCGAGCCTGCTCGCGAAGCGGTCATCACAGTCAACATCCTTGGCGCCTGACCCACCGCCATCGCGAGCAAGCTCGCTCCCACAGGTTGATCCGCGCCGAACGCAGAGGCTGTGTGCGC
>NZ_PYUK01000019.1:0-133374 GCF_003097365.1 Pseudomonas sp. B1(2018) | reverse complement strand
GCTGGGCCAATGTACTGAGCAATTGGCCGCGGTTGGTTTTTTTGCGCAAGACCTGGTGGCCTTTAGAGTCCTGGCCATGCAAGTGGAAACTGTGTTTGCCGATGTCGATACCGAGAAGCGTCATCGTGTTCATGAGAGATCCTCCGGCCGAAAACGAGAAAAGCCCTGCAAGCGTAAACCTGCAGGGCTTCTCGGTCAGGCTGACCATCTCATTAAGCCGCCCCGAAGGGCGGCTTTTTCGTTAGCTCAATCCAACACTTACAACTTTGGACCCGCAGCCTTGATCGCGTCGCTCACTTCGAACTTCTTGAAGTTCTCGATGAACAGGCCGGCCAGTGCTTTGGCGGCTTCGTCGTAGGATGGCTTGTCGGCCCAGGTGTTGCGTGGGTTCAGCAGGCCAGTCTCAACGCCCGGTACGGCCACTGGCACGTCGAGGTTGACGGTGTCCAGGTGCTCGGTCTCGGTACCGATCAGCGCGCCGCTCTGGATCGCTGCGATCACGGCACGGGTGGTCGGGATGTTGAAGCGTTTGCCGACGCCATAGCCACCGCCGGTCCAGCCGGTGTTGACCAGGTAGACCTTGGAGCCGAAGCCGCGGATGCGCTTGATCAGCAGCTCAGCGTATTCGCCAGCCGGACGCGGGAAGAACGGTGCGCCGAAGCAGGTGGAGAAGGTCGACTTGATGCCGCTGCCCGAACCCATTTCAGTCGAGCCCACCAGTGCGGTGTAGCCGGACAGGAAGTGGTAGGCCGCTTGCTCTTCATTGAGGATCGACACTGGCGGCAGCACGCCGGTCAGGTCGCAGGTCAGGAAGATCACAGCGTTCGGCTCGCCACCGAGGTTCTTCTCGGAACGCTTGGCAACGTGCTCCAGCGGGTAGGCGGCGCGGCTGTTCTGGGTCAGGCTGACATCGGCGTAGTCGGCGTGCTTGGCGTCGTCGATAACGACGTTTTCCAATACCGCGCCGTGCTTGATGGCTTTCCAGATAACCGGCTCGTTCTTCTCGGACAGGTCGATGCACTTGGCATAGCAACCGCCTTCGATGTTGAACACCACGCCTTCGCCCCAGCCGTGTTCGTCGTCACCGATCAGGTAACGGCTTTCGTCGGCGGACAGGGTGGTCTTGCCGGTGCCGGACAGACCGAAGAACAGGGTCACGTCGCCCTCTTCGCCGATGTTGGCGGCGCAGTGCATTGGCAGTACGTCGGCAGCCGGCAGCAGGAAGTTCTGCACCGAGAACATGGCTTTCTTCATCTCACCGGCGTAACGCATGCCGGCGATCAGCACTTTCTTCTGTGCGAAGTTGATGATCACGCAGCCGTCGGAGTTGGTGCCGTCACGCTCTGGCACGCATTCGAAGTTGGCAACGTTGAGGACCTGCCACTCGTCACGACCCGCCGGGTTGTACTGAGCCGGGTTGATGAACAGGCAACGGCCGAACAGGTTCTGCCAGGCAGTCTGGGTGGTCATCTTCACGGCCAGGTAGTGCTCGGAAGCCGCACCTACATGCACGTGGGAAACGAAATGCTCTTGCGCGTTGTTGAAAGCTTCAACACGGTCCCACAGGGCGTCGAACTTGTCGGCCGGGAACTTGCGGTTGATCGGGCCCCAGGCGATGGCGCCCGTGGTGCTCGGCTCATCAACGATGAAACGATCGACTGGCGAACGGCCGGTACGGTGACCGGTACGAACAACCAGTGCGCCGGTATCGGCAAGCTCGCCTTCACCGCGATTGAGGGCTTCTTTAACCAGATCATCAACACTCAGATCGGTGTACACGGCATTGTTGGCTTGCGTCATGAGGTTCCCCGTCGGCCAGTGGCCGAGTGCTCCAAACGTTTTTGTAGTAGAAAGTCGTGCACTACTACCGCGAAAAAAGTGGGCCGGATTATGCCAGAAAAGCCCAAAAAAAGTAGGCCCCTCCTGTCGTAACGGCGTTAATCCGGCGGTAGCCAGTGAATTTACCTGCGCTGAACCGTTTTAGTGACGGGTATCTGACGGCGTATCGACACCCGCGCCGGCGAACAATTGAGTGACATCGGCGGCATCGAACAGGTAGCGCTGGTTACAGAACTGGCAATCGATTTCGATGTTGCCACCGTGCTCGACCACCAATTGCTGCGCATCTTCCACACCCAGACTGACCAGCGCATTGGCCGAACGTTCGCGCGAGCAGCTGCAACGGAAGCGCAACTTCTGCACATCGAACAGGCGCACCTGCTCGTCGTGGTACAGGCGATGCAACACGGTTTCGTTGTCCAGGCCCAGCAGTTCATCGGCGGTCAGCGTGCCGCCCAGGGTAGTGAGGTGCTGCCAGCTGGCGGCGCGCTCGTCTTCGTCCTTCAAACGGTCGGCAGGCAGCTGTTGCAGCAACAGGCCACGGGCGCGACGGCCGTCGGCGAACAGCCAGAAACGCGTGCCGACTTGCTGGGACATGACGAAATAGTTGGTGAAGCATTCCGACAGGGTGGCGCCGTCGAGGTCGACGATGCCCTGGTAACGCTGGCCCTGAGTCGGGTCGATGGTCAATGCCAGCACGCCGTCCGGCATCAGGTCGGCCAGGGTCGCATCAGGTGCGATACGGTCCGCTTCGTAACGGGCCAGGCCACGGATCTCGCGCTCGCTGGAGCACTCGATCATCAGCAGCGGGATCGGGCCTTCGGAACGGGCTTGCAGAATCAGCAAGCCATCGAACTTCATCGCGCCGACCAGCAACGATGCGGCCGCCATCAGCTCGCCGAGCAGTTGCGCGACCGGCTCCGGGTAGGCGTGTTTGGCCAGGACTTCGGCGTAGCTGAGCTCCAGCGAGACCAGCTCGCCACGGGTGTCGCTGTCATCGAAGATGAAGCGTTGGGTGAAGTCGTTATCCGGTAGGTCAGTCATTAGTCTGGGTATCTGAATGGGTAGCAATGGGTTACAACGGTGAAAATCGCGCGTTGGCAGGCACCGTTGGGTGCGCAAGCTCAGTCATGTCCGGCATTTTAGGAGCAATCCGCGGTTTGCTCCAAGCAAGGGGGCGATGCGCAATCCTTGCCCGCTGATGCTACCGGCCTTTTGGTTATGGCCTATGGATCAGAGGCTGTGGTGATTTTCGACGAGTGGCTGTTTAACCGCTCGATGTGCCGCTGGCGAATCACCCGATATGGTTGCTGATCGGGGCAATTGCAAGAGCCCTTGAAAAGATCGCAGCCTTCGGCAGCTCCTACAGAGGTCCGCTCAGGCCCGTGCAGGAGCTGCCGCAGGCTGCGATCTTTTAGCCATCGTTGCTGCTGCCACGAAACTTGAACAGATCCCGTCGCTGTTTCTTGCTCGGCTTGCCATCGGTGCTCACGCCCAGGGCGCCTGCCTTGCGCTCGGCGGCGGCGTTTTCGCGCTTGGCGACGCTGGCTTCCGTTTCGGCGTACAGCATCTGCGCCTCCGGTGCGCCACGGCGAACGATCGACAACGCCTGGACCACCACCGTGCGCTCCTCGAAACCGGTGCGGATCACAAACTCGTCGCCGACCCGTGGCTCTTTACCCGGCTTGCAGCGTTCGCCCCGGCAATGCACCTTGCCGCTTTCAATCGCCGCCTTGGCCAGGGCACGGGTTTTGTAGAATCGTGCAGCCCACAACCATTTATCGAGGCGGACTTTGTCGTCCTCTTCGTTTTTTTGTGCCATGGGATTTCCTCATTCTGAAATATTGGTGAACTGTACTACCGTTTCTGACGTACCAAGAATTTCACCGGCTCGGATTACAATACCGACATTCCATAACCTCCTTGCGAGGCTGGAAATCCGGGCCGTAGATATCTGTCGCCTTTTAATCATTATTCTGCGTGAATACCGCGAATCCGGCCGCGTGCGGCCCGAGCGGTTTCTACCGGTTGAGCACTTTTGAAGACATTTGACCATTTGACCGTTGTCGGTCTGCGCGAGTGGGTGGCGCTCCCGGATTTGGGAGTCGCCGGCCTTCGGGCAAAAATCGACACCGGTGCCAGCACCTCAAGCCTCCATGCCACGGACATCGAGCTGTTCGAGCGCGATGGTGAGCAGTGGGTGCGCTTTACCGCCCACCTGGGTTCCGTCGTACAACTGCGCCACCGACGCTGCGAAGCACCGCTGGTGACGATGAAAACCATTAAAAGCTCAAACGGTCACGCGCAGGTGCGATACGTGATCAGCACCACCCTGGCCCTTGGTGATCGGGTCTGGCGGGTCGAGTTCACGCTCGCCTGCCGCAAGTCCATGCGTTATCGCCTGCTGCTCGGCTCCAAAGCCCTGATCCACGGCCAGTTGGTGGTCAATCCGGGCATCAAGTATGTACAAGACAAGCCGGTGTTCCCGGTATCTACCTCCTCCACAGGTGTTGCATGAAGATCGCTGTGCTGTCGCGGAACCCGCGTCTGTATTCCACCCGCCGCCTGGTTGAAGCCGGTACTGAACGCGGCCATGAAATGGTGGTGGTCGACACCCTGCGCGCCTACATGAACATCGCCAGCCACAAGCCGCAGATCCACTACCGCGGCAAGCCGCTGGAAGGTTTCGATGCGGTGATTCCACGGATCGGAGCGTCCGTGACCTTTTATGGCTGCGCCGTGCTGCGCCAGTTCGAAATGATGGGGGTGTTCCCGCTCAACGAATCGGTGGCCATTGCCCGCTCGCGGGACAAACTGCGTTCGCTGCAATTGCTGTCCCGTCGCGGAATCGGCTTGCCGGTGACGGGGTTTGCCCACTCCCCCGATGACATTCCCGACCTGATCGAAATGGTCAACGGCGCGCCGCTGGTGATCAAGGTGCTGGAAGGCACTCAAGGCATCGGCGTGGTGCTGTGCGAAACCGCGACCGCCGCTGAGTCGGTGATCGAGGCGTTCATGGGCCTCAAGCAGAACATCATGGTTCAGGAGTACATCAAGGAAGCCGGTGGTGCAGACATTCGCTGCTTCGTCGTCGGGGACAAGGTGATTGCGGCGATGAAGCGCCAGGCCAAACCCGGCGAGTTTCGCTCCAACCTGCATCGCGGCGGCAGCGCGAGCCTGATCAAGATCACGCCGGAAGAGCGCATGACGGCGTTGCGTGCAGCCAAGGTCATGGGGTTGGCGGTGGCGGGTGTGGACATCCTGCGCTCCAATCACGGGCCGCTGGTGATGGAAGTGAACTCGTCGCCAGGGCTGGAAGGGATCGAGACCACCACTGGCAAGAATGTGGCAGGGATCATCATTGAGCATCTGGAGAAGAATGGCGGGCCGAATATGACGCGGACCAAAGGCAAGGGGTAAAAGCAAAAGATCGCAGCCTGCGGCAGCTCCTACAGGGTACGCATTCCCATGTAGGAGCTGCCGCAGGCTGCGATCTTTTCAGCCGTTAAACAGCATCCCGCGGCAACATCAACCCCAACGGCAAGCGCACCCGCGCTTCCAGTCCACCGCCCGAGCGGTTGCGCAGTTCAACATTCCCGCCATGCATCGAAGCAATCCGCTTCACGATCGCCAGCCCCAACCCGGTGCCCTTCCCGCCCCGGGCTCGATCACCGCGGGTGAACGGGTTGAAGATCGCTTCCAGTTCCGACGGATCGATCCCGGCACCACGGTCCATGACGCTCAGCACCACATACGGCGCGCTGGTGTCCCCGGACACGTAGGCCGCCACCTCCACGCCACTGCCGGCATGATGTAGCGCATTGCCGATCAGGTTGTTCAACAGTCGTTTCATCGACACACGACGCAACGGAAACGGCTGAATCGGCTCCAGGCGCAGCCGCACTTTTTCTTCGGTCTGGTTATACGGCGCAGCGACTTCGCGGACCAGGTCGCTCAGGTCTACCTCCTCCACCGACTCGTCGCGCCCGTCACGTATGAACGCCAGGAACTGATCGAGAATCGCGTCCATGTCTTCGATATCGCGCACCATGTCGTCGGTCAGGTCGGTGCGATCGCCCATCAACTCCAGAGACAGACGCAAGCGGGTCAAGGGCGTGCGCAAATCATGGGAAACCCCGGCCAGCATCAGCTCACGCTCGCGACCTGCCTGCTCGACGTCTTCGGCCATCTGGTTGAAGGCGCGGTAAACCTCGGTCATCTCACTCGGCGTATCGCTGATCGGCAGGCGCACACTGCGTCCCTGGCCCAGTTGCCGCGCGGCATACACCAGACGTTTCAACGGTTGATTGAGCTGGCTGACGAAGATCCACGCAGACGCCGTGGACAGCAGACCGATAGCAAGGAACCAGCCGAGCACATTCCAGATTTTCTGGCCACGCAACGGGTGCGGATACAACGGCACTTTCAGCCAACCTTCACCCAGGCTCGGCGCACGAACCCACAATGCCGGGGGAGAATGCATGCGTAGTCGCACTTCGGTGTCCGGCCCCAGCTCGGTCTGCATCTGTCGCTGGTAAATCTCACTGTAAGGCCAATGTTGCTCGCCTTCCGGGACACCGGCGCCCACTACCCGAATCAGGGGTGCACTATCGGCGATCTTGGCGCGGTTCTCTTCATCAGCCGCCCAGTAGGCGCGCAGTACCAGGGCGACACCGTGGCTGTACTGGCGGTCCACCAGCACATCTTCGTTCATCAGCAGATAAACCAGGGTCAGCGCCTTGGAGAAGAGTACGACGATGAGCACCAGCCAAAGGGTGCGGGAGAAGAAGCTCTGGGGGAACCAAACGGGGGTTTTCATGGATAACCGTTAAACACTTGCAGGAGAGAGCGATGCTCGCATATTGCGGTTTGCGAGTCTGCGGACAGGATCGAATGATCCGATGTCCGCACGACCCGCTCCTACAAATCGCCAATCACTTGGTGGCGGTACCATCCGGAACAAACACATAACCCACGCCCCAGACTGTCTGGATGTAACGCGGTTTGGAAGGATCGGGCTCGATCATCCGGCGCAGACGGGAGATCTGCACGTCGATGGAGCGCTCCAGGGCATCCCATTCGCGGCCACGGGCCAGGTTCATCAGTTTGTCGCGGGTCAGCGGCTGACGCGCGTTCATCACCAGGGCCTTGAGTACCGCGAACTCGCCGGTGGTGAGCATGTGCACTTCTTCGCCGCGCTTGAGCTCGCGGGTGGCCAGGGACAGCTCGTAGTCACCGAAGGTCACGCTTTCGTCTTCGCTGCCCGGGGCGCCTGGCACCGGGGCCGACTGGCGACGCAATACCGCCTTGACGCGAGCCATCAGCTCATCCGGGTTGAACGGCTTGGCCAGGTAATCGTCGGCACCCAGTTCCAGGCCCTTGATGCGGCTCAGCTCGTCGCCCTTGGCGGTGAGCATGATGATTGGAATCTGGTTGTTCGCGTTGCGCAGGCGGCGGCAGGCGGTCAGGCCGTCTTCGCCGGGCAGCATCAGGTCGAGGACGACCAGGTTGAACACTTCGCGCGCCAGCAGGCGATCCATTTGCTCGGTGTTCGGTACGGCGCGGGCGCGGTAGCCCTTGCTGACGAAAAAACGTTCCAGCAGGCTGCTCAGCCCCGGATCGTCGTCAACGATAAGAATTTTCTCGCCTTCAGCAGTTTGTGCAGTGCTGCTCATTGGATGCTCCTTTGATCTCGGCGCGCATTATGGCGTAGCTGCCGTTATACGCACCGTGTGCATTGTTAGCAGATTTTTCCTTTAGTGCCAGAAAACCGGCCATTGCACCGGCAACCCGTGATGCCCCCGAACGACAGAACGCTGGTTATAATGCGCGGCCTTTTGTGTCAGGCAACATCAGACAGGTACTACAGGCAGACGCCATTTTTTTCATGGCGTCGGCAGTAATTGTTCGATTTCACGGGTCAACGGGATACCTTTTGATCCAGGTAGCGGCGCAGGCCAGGCCGCTCAACCAGACTCGCCGAGCCCTTATCCTTGAGCCTGCGAGCCTGCTTTCACAATTTGTCAGGTGGTTTTATGGACAGCATCAACAGCCGCATCGCCGAGGAACTCGGTGTACGCCCACAACAGGTCGAAGCGGCCGTCGCGCTACTCGATGAAGGCTCTACCGTTCCCTTCATCGCCCGTTACCGGAAAGAAGTGACCGGCAGCCTCGACGATACGCAATTGCGTCATCTGGAAGAGCGCCTGCGCTACCTGCGAGAACTCGACGAACGGCGCATCAGCATCCTTGCCAGCATCGAAGAGCAAGGCAAGCTGACCCCGCAACTTGAACGCGACATCAAGCTCGCCGACACCAAGACCCGTCTCGAAGACTTGTACCTGCCGTACAAGCAGAAGCGCCGCACCAAGGGCCAGATCGCCCTGGAAGCCGGCCTCGGCGAACTGGCCGACGGCTTGTTCAACGATCCGTCCCTGAGCCCGGAAACCGAAGCCGCACGTTTCATCGACGCCGAAAAAGGCGTGGCCGATGTGAAGGCAGCCCTCGAAGGCGCCAAGTACATCCTCATGGAGCGCTTCGCCGAAGACGCCGGCCTGCTGGACAAGCTGCGCAACTACCTCAAGCAGGAAGCCACCCTCAGTGCCCGCGTGATTGCCGGCAAGGAGGAGGAAGGCGCCAAGTTCCGCGACTACTTCGAACACGACGAACCACTGAAAAGCATGCCATCGCACCGCGCGCTGGCGATTTTCCGTGGCCGCAACGAAGGCATCCTCAGTTCCGCGCTGAAAGTCGGCGACGAACTGCCGGGCACCATGCACCCGTGCGAAGGCATGATCGGCCAGCATGTCGGCATCCAGAACCAGAACCGCGCCGCCGACAAATGGCTGGGCGAAGTGGTGCGCTGGACCTGGAAGGTCAAGCTCTACACCCATCTGGAAACCGACCTGCTGGGCGAGCTGCGCGATGGCGCGGAAACCGAAGCGATCAACGTGTTCGCCCACAACCTGCACGACCTGCTGCTGTCGGCCCCGGCCGGCCCGCGCGCCACGCTGGGTCTCGACCCTGGCCTGCGCACCGGCTGCAAGGTGGCGGTGGTTGATGCCACTGGCAAGCTGCTGGATCACGCCACGGTTTACCCGCACGTGCCGCACAACAAGTGGGACCAAACCATCGCCGTACTCGCCGCCCTGTGCGCCAAGCACTCGGTGGACCTGATCGCCATCGGCAACGGCACCGCCAGCCGCGAGACCGACAAGCTGGCCGCCGAGCTGATCAAAAAATACCCAGCGATGAAGATGACCAAGGTCATGGTCTCCGAGGCCGGTGCATCGGTTTACTCGGCGTCGGAGCT
Organism: Pseudomonas sp. B1(2018); assembly: GCF_003097365.1. Taxonomy (NCBI): domain Bacteria; kingdom Pseudomonadati; phylum Pseudomonadota; class Gammaproteobacteria; order Pseudomonadales; family Pseudomonadaceae; genus Pseudomonas; species Pseudomonas sp. B1(2018). The sequence continues at coordinate 124,223 of NZ_PYUK01000019.1, read as the reverse complement.
GGCTTCCAAGGAATTCCCGGACCTCGACGTGTCGATCCGTGGCGCCGTGTCGATTGCCCGTCGTCTGCAAGACCCGTTGGCCGAGCTGGTGAAGATCGATCCGAAATCCATCGGCGTCGGCCAATACCAGCACGACGTGTCGCAGCTGAAACTGGCCCGCGGCCTGGATGCAGTGGTCGAGGACTGCGTGAACGCCGTTGGCGTCGACGTGAACACCGCGTCCGTGGCGCTGCTGGCGCGCATCTCCGGTCTCAACGCGACCCTGGCGCAGAACATCGTCAGCCACCGCGACGAGCACGGCGCGTTCAAGACCCGCGCTGCGCTGAAGAAAGTCGCGCGCCTGGGTGAAAAAACCTTCGAACAGGCGGCCGGATTCCTGCGCGTGATGAACGGAGACAACCCCCTGGATGCCTCCGCGGTGCACCCGGAAGCCTACCCGCTCGTGCAGCGTATCGCCGCCGAGACTGATCGCGATATCCGTTCGCTGATTGGCGACAGTGGTTTCCTCAAGCGCCTGGACCCGAAAAAATTCACCGACGAAACCTTCGGTCTGCCAACGGTCACCGACATCCTTCAGGAACTGGACAAGCCCGGCCGCGACCCGCGCCCCGAGTTCAAGACTGCCGAGTTCCAGGAAGGCGTCGAAGACCTCAAGGACCTGCAACTGGGCATGATCCTCGAAGGCGTGGTGACCAACGTGACCAACTTCGGTGCTTTCGTCGACATCGGCGTGCATCAGGACGGTTTGGTGCACATCTCCGCGCTTTCGGAGAAGTTCATCAAGGATCCGCGCGAAGCGGTGAAGGCCGGTGACGTGGTGAAAGTGAAGGTCATGGAAGTCGACATCCCGCGCAAACGCGTGGGCCTGTCGATGCGCATGAGCGACACCCCGGGCGAGAAAATCGACGGCGCTCGCGGTGCGCGTCCGGGGTCGGCGCCACGCCAATCCCAGAACACTGCACCGCGCAAGGAAACCCCGGCAGCCGCGCCGAGCAACAACGCCATGGCTTCGCTGTTCGCCAATGCCAAGCAGTTGAAGAAACGCTGATGGACATTCCCGCCGGGCTGACCGAAAGCGCGTTTTTCAAGCTGCTGGGCTGCCGCTTGCACAGCCTGGAAACCGGGGTGGCGCAAGTCGCCCTGGCGCTGGAGCCCGAACTGCGCAATCGCGGCGGCAAGCTGCACGGCGGGGCCTTGTTCAGCCTGGTGGACATTGCCATGGGGCTGGCCTGCTCCAGCACCCACGGCTTTGACCAGCAGAGCGCGACCATCGAGTGCAAGATCAACTACATCCGCGCCGTCTCTGACGGCGAGGTGATGTGCACGGCGCGGGTGATCCATCCGGGTCGCCGCACCTTGGTGGTCGAAGCCGATGTGATGCAGGGCGACAAACTGGTCGCAAAAGCACAAGGCACGTTCGCTGTCCTGTAGCTAGATGTCATCGATTTGAGTTAATTTCAGCGCAAAGCAACTTGTGGGAGCGGGCTTGCCCGCGATGGCGGTGTGTCAGACCACATAAATGGTGACTGACACTCCCTCATCGCGGGCAAGCCCGCTCCCACAGGGAACGTGCAGTTCTTGAAAATCGGCATATGGCCTGTCAGGCTCAAAAACCAGGCGAAAACGCCAGTTTTAACTTCACCCTTGTAGACCGTCTTGCCCACCCCCATATTGGGGCGACTGACGCGTGAAGGAATCCAACTTGAGCGAACTTCTCAACCGCCGCCTGGCCCTGCTCGGCGAGCGCGCTAACCTCTCTCTGCTCGAACAGTGCCTTCACGGCATCGAACGTGAATGCCTGCGCGTGACCGGCGAAGGTCGCCTGGCGCAAACGCCGCACCCGGAAGAATTGGGTTCCGCGCTGACCAATGAACAGATCACCACCGACTACTCCGAGTCGCTGCTGGAGTTCATCACGCCGGCCCTGCCCGACCCGGCGGACACCTTGGCGAGCCTGGACAGCATTCACCGTTTTGCCTACAGCAAGCTCGGCAACGAGTACCTGTGGAGCCCATCGATGCCGTGCCCGTTGCCGGCCGAGGAAGACATCCCGATCGCCTATTACGGCACGTCGAATATCGGGCAGCTCAAGTACGTGTACCGCAAAGGCCTGGCCCTGCGTTACGGCAAGACCATGCAATGCATTGCCGGCATCCACTACAACTTTTCCCTGCCGGAAAAACTCTGGCCGCTGCTCAGGCAGGCCGAAGGTTTTGTCGGCAGCGACCGCGATTTCCAGTCGTCGTCCTACATCGCGCTGATCCGCAACTTCCGCCGCTACAGCTGGCTGCTGATGTACCTGTTCGGTGCGTCGCCAGCGCTGGATGCCGGCTTCCTGCGCGGTCGTTCGCATCAGTTGGAACAGCTGGACCCGCACACCCTGTACCTGCCGTACGCCACCAGCCTGCGCATGAGCGACCTGGGTTACCAGAGCAACGCCCAGGCCGGCCTGACGCCGTGCTACAACGATCTGGCCAGCTACACCGACAGCCTGCGCAAAGCGGTGGCCACGCCGTATGCGCCGTACGTCGAAGTCGGCACCCACCAGGATGGTGAGTGGGTGCAGCTCAACACCAACATCCTGCAGATCGAAAACGAGTACTACTCCAACATCCGCCCCAAACGCGTGACCTACACCGGCGAGCGGCCGATCCAGGCGCTGATGGCTCGGGGCATCCAGTACGTCGAAGTGCGCTGCCTGGACATCAACCCCTTCCTGCCGATGGGCATCGACCTTACCGAGTCGCGCTTCCTCGATGCGTTCCTGCTGTACTGCGCGCTCAACGACAGCCCGCTGCTGACCAACACCAGCTGCGGCAACGCGACCTCGAACTTCCTCAGCGTGGTCAAGGAAGGTCGTCGTCCAGGCCTGCAACTGCAACGCGACGGTCAGCCGGTTGATCTGAAGGAGTGGGCCGGTGAGCTGCTGGAAAAAATCGCTCCGCTGGCAGCGATGCTCGACCAGAGCCATGGCGGCGATGCCCACAGCAAGGCGCTGGACGCCCAGATGGCCAAGGTCCGGGACCCGTCCCTGACGCCGTCGGCCCAGGTATTGGCGGCCATGGCCGAGCACAAGGAGAGCTTTGCCCAGTTCTCGTTGCGCCAAAGCCAGGCGCATGCCGAGTTCTTCCGCAGCGAGCCGTTGCCGGCTGAGGAACAAGCGCAGTTTGAAGAGCGGGCGCGTTCATCGCTGGCTCAACAGGCTGAGCTGGAACAGAACGAAGTCGGTGATTTCGATGTGTTTGTCGGGGCGTACCAGGCGAGCATTCTGGCGATCAGTAATTAATCATCGCCTGTAAAAAGATCGCAGCCTTCGGCAGCTCCTACATGGAGTCTGCCGCAGGTTGCGATTTTTTTTGGCCGTACGCTGCTTCTGTAGGAGCTGCCGAAGGCTGCGATCTTTTGATCCTTTAACATTGCCCGCTCATAAGCTAATTCTAAAAAGTTATTTATTTTCGAATTCTTAGATCATTTAGTCTCTTTCTCACGCCGACATTCGGTCGCCTGACAAGGAGCTTTCTGATGAAACTGACTTTCCCTCTACGCTTGCTGGCGGCCGCAACCCTGGCTACCGCGACTTTCTTTGCCCAGGCGGCCGACGTCACCGTCGCCTACCAGACCACCGTTGACCCGGCGAAAGTCGCCCAGGCCGACGGCGCTTACGAAAAGGCCACCAAGGCCGATATCAGCTGGCGCAAATTCGACAACGGTGCCGATATCATCGCCGCCATCGCCTCCGGCGACGTGCAGATCGGCTATCTCGGCTCCAGCCCCCTGACCGCTGCCATCACTCGAAAAGTCCCGGTGGAAACGTTCCTCATCGCCACCCAGATCGGCGCCGCCGAAGCCTTGGTCGCCCGCGACGGCTCTGGGATCAAGTCCCCGCAAGACCTGATCGGCAAGAAAATCGCCGTGCCGTTTGTATCCACCGGCCACTACAGCCTGCTCGCGGCACTGAAGCACTGGAACATCGATCCCTCGAAAGTCACCGTTCTCAACCTGGCGCCACCGGCGATCATCGCCGCCTGGAAACGCGGTGACATCGACGCCACCTACGTGTGGGACCCGGCCCTGGGCGTGGCCAAGGAAAACGGCAAGGTCCTGATCACTTCCGGTGAACTGGCCAAGTTCGGTGCCCCGACCTTCGATGCCTGGATCGTGCGCAAGGATTTCGCCGAGAAGCATCCGCAGATCGTCACCGCGTTCGCCAAAGTCACCCTCGACGCCTATGCCGATTACCGCAAAGACCCACAAGCCTGGCTCGCCAACCAGGGCAACGTCGACAAGCTGGTAAAACTGTCCGGCGCCAAGGCCAGCGATATTCCGCTGCTGCTGCAAGGCAACGTCTACCCGCTGGCAGCGGACCAGGTGCTCACCCTCGGCGCGCCGACCACCAAAGCCATCACCGACACCGCCGCGTTCCTCAAGGAACAAGGCAAGGTCGAGGCCGTGCTGCCGGACTACGCGCCGTACGTCAGCGCCAAGTTCATCACCAATTGATCGGGAGTTGACTGCGATGGCTTTGCTACAGCTGGAGCGCATCAGCGCACAGTACCCCGGCAACCCGGAACCGGTGTTGGCGGATATCTCCCTGAGCCTGGGGCCCCGGCAATTGCTGGTCGCCCTCGGCCCGTCCGGCAGTGGCAAGACTTCGCTGTTGAACCTGATTGCCGGTTTCGTCGAACCCAGCGCCGGGCGCATCACCCTCGACGGCGTGCCGGTCAAAGGCCCGAGCGCCGAACGTGGCGTGGTGTTCCAGGACGACGCGCTGCTGCCCTGGCAAGACGTGCTGGCGAACGTCGGCTTCGGCCTGGAGCTGGCCGGTATTGCCCGGGACAAACGCGAAGCGCGTGCCCGGGAAATGCTCGCCCTGGTCGATCTTTGCGGTTTTGAACAGCGCCGCATCTGGCAGCTCTCGGGCGGCCAGAAGCAGCGTGTCGGCCTGGCCCGCGCGCTCGCCGCCGACCCGCGCGTGTTGCTGATGGACGAACCTTTCGGCGCCCTCGACGCCTTTACCCGCGAGCAGATGCAGGAGCTGTTGCTGCAAGTCTGGCAGCGCACCGCCAAGCCGGTGTTCCTGATTACCCACGACATCGAAGAAGCCGTGTTCCTCGCCACCGACCTGATTCTGTTGGCGCCGAACCCGGGGCAAATCGTCGAGCGCCTGAGCCTCGATTTCGGTCTGCGTTACGCCGCCGGTGAGTCGGCTCGTTCGATCAAATCCGACCCGCGTTTTATCGAAACCCGCGAACACGTACTCGCCAAAGTGTTCTCCCAACGCAGCGCCGCCCAGCGGCAGGAGCGCGCATGAGCAGTTACGAAATTCCCGTCGCCGCGATAAAGCCAGGCACTCCTGTGCCTGCCGCACGTCGCCGCTTGAGCACTCGCTGGATCAGCGTGCTGACACTGGCCGCGCTCATTGTCATTTGGTGGGCCGTGACGGCGACTGGTTTGATCGAGCCGTTGTTCCTGCCGCCGCCCTCCGCCGTGCTGCAAAAAGGCTGGCTGCTGGCGACCTCGGGTTACATGGACTCAACCCTGTGGCAGCACCTCGGCGCGAGCCTGAACCGCATCGGCCTGGGCCTCGGCTTTGCGATTCTCACCGCCGTGCCGGTGGGCATCGCCATCGGCGCCAACCGTATCGCCCGTGGCGTGCTCGACCCGCTGATCGAGTTCTACCGGCCCATTCCACCGCTGGCCTACCTGCCGCTGATCGTGATCTGGTGCGGCATCGGCGAACTGTCGAAAGTGCTGCTGATCTACCTGGCGATCTTCGCCCCGATTGCCATCGCCACCGCCACCGGCGTGCGCACGGTCGACCCGGCCAAATTGCGCGCCGCGCAGTCGTTGGGTGCCACTCGCGCACAGTTGATCCGCCACGTGATTTTGCCGAGTGCCTTGCCGGACATTCTGACCGGGGTGCGCATTGGCCTCGGTGTCGGTTGGTCGACCCTGGTCGCTGCCGAATTGATCGCCGCCACCAGCGGTCTTGGCTTTATGGTGCAGTCCGCCGCGCAATTCCTGGTCACCGATGTGGTGGTCCTGGGGATTCTGGTGATCGCACTGATCGCCTTTGCCATGGAGTTGGGCTTGCGCGCCCTGCAACGCAAACTGGTGCCATGGCACGGCCAGGCCCACTGAAGCCTTTTCAGGTAGGCCCCCCCCTTTTTAAATCACCCCTGTAGGAGCTGCCGAAGGCTGCGATCTTTTGACCTTTCGGTTGAAGGGCAAGATCAAAAGATCGCAGCCTTCGGCAGCTCCTACAGGTGCGGTGTTACCCAAAATTTAAGAGAACCACCATGAGCCAGTTGACCATCGTCCCTTTGAGTTCTGCCCTCGGTGCGCAAATCAGCGGCGTCGACATCAGCCAGCCGCTGAGCGCGGAACAACGCGACGCCATCGAGCAGGCCCTGCTCAAGCATCAGGTGCTGTTCTTTCGCGACCAGCCGATCACGCCACAGCAACAGGCGCGATTCGCCGCGAATTTCGGCGACCTGCACATTCACCCGATCTACCCCAACGTGCCAGAACAGCCGGAAGTGCTGATCCTCGACACCGCCGTCACCGACGTGCGCGACAACGCGATCTGGCACACCGACGTGACCTTCCTGCCAACCCCGGCCATGGGCGCGGTACTCAGCGCCAAACTGTTGCCGGAGTTTGGCGGCGACACCTTGTGGGCCAGCGGAATTGCCGCGTACGAGGCGCTGTCGACACCGGTGAAAACCTTGCTCGAAGGCCTGACCGCCACCCACGATTTCACCCGTTCGTTCCCGCTGGAGCGCTATGGCAACACGCCCGAAGCGTTGGCCCAGTGGGAGGAAGCACGGCGCAAGAATCCGCCCCTGTCGCACCCGGTGATCCGCACGCACCCGGTGAGCGGGCGGCGTTCGCTGTTCGTCAACGAAGGCTTCACCTCGAAGATCAACGAATTGTCGGAAACCGAAAGCGAGGCGATTCTGAAGTTTCTGTTTGCCCACGCGACGCGGCCGGAATTCACCATTCGCTGGCGCTGGCAGCAGGACGACATTGCGTTCTGGGACAACCGCGTGACCCAGCATTACGCCGTGGATGATTACCGGCCGGCGCGGCGGGTGATGCAGCGGGCGACGGTGTTGGGGGATGTGCCGTTTTTTTAGGATCAAAAGATCGCAGCCTGCGGCAGCTCCTACATGGATACAGGATCCCCTGTAGGAGCTGCCGCAGGCTGCGATCTTTGCTTTAAACCCTACTCAGCCGTCGAAGGCTTCTCCCAAAGATTGATCCCACCCTCCTGGGCATACCGGTCAATCTCCGCCAGTTCCTCTGCACTGAAGCTCAGGTTCTTCAACGCCCCGACGTTCTCGATGATCTGCTCCGGCCGGCTCGCGCCAATCAATGCCGAAGTGACCCGTGGATCGCGCAAGGTCCAGGCCAGCGCCAGTTGCGCCAGGCTCTGGCCACGACGCCTGGCGATTTCGTTGAGTGCGCGCACCTGGGCGATGTTGGCCTCGGACAAGTGCGACGCCTGCAACGAACCACCCCCCGGACGATTGACCCGCGCATCCGCCGGCACGCCGTTGAGGTACTTGTCGGTCAGCAATCCCTGCGCCAGCGGCGTGAACGCAATCACGCCCGTACCGAGTTCGTCAGTGGTGTCCAGCAGGTCTTTTTCCACCCAGCGATTGAGCAGGTTGTAGGCCGGTTGGTGGATCAGCAGCGGGACTTTCCACTCTTTGAGCAACGCCGCCATTTCGCGGGTTTTCACCCCGGAATAAGACGAGATGCCGATGTACAACGCCTTGCCCTGCTGCACCGCGGTGGCCAGCGCGCTGGCGGTTTCTTCCAGTGGCGTGTCCGGGTCGAAACGGTGGGAATAGAAGATGTCGACATAGTCCACCCCCAGGCGATGCAGGCTCTGGTCGAGGCTGGCCAGCACGTACTTGCGCGAACCGCCGCCCTGACCGTAAGGCCCCGGCCACATGTCCCAACCGGCCTTGCTGGAGATGATCAACTCGTCGCGGTACTGCTTGAAGTCTTCACGCAGCAAACGGCCGAAGTTGATTTCGGCGCTGCCATAGGGCGGGCCGTAGTTGTTGGCCAGATCGAAATGGTTGATCCCCAGGTCGAACGCCGTGCGCAACAACGCGCGCTGGGTATCGATCGGCGTGCTGTCGCCGAAGTTGTGCCACAGGCCCAACGACAGCGCAGGCAGCACCAGACCGCTGCGGCCCACGCGGCGGTATGGGATGGAGTCGTAGCGGTTTTCGGCAGCGGTGTAAGTCATCGAATCCTCTCTTGTCGGTCTTGAATCTGGTATCGACTGCTTCGCCAGTCGCCCAGCATACGCCCGGATCAACGCCAGAAAACCCGGGATTCGACTAAATGCTGAAACGTTTCACAGAAATTCATTCTGCCCGCACAATTGAACAGAACAGTGACAGGCTTGCGTGATCCGGGTCGACAGGAACACAGTCGCCAAAGCAACGAAGACGCGATAACGATCGCAAGGATGGAAGAAGCCATGCACACCACCATCATCATCACCTTCGGCCTGGTCCTGCTCGCGATGATGCTGTTCATCGGCGAGAAACTCGGCTTCAGCCGCCAGACACTCACCTACAGTTTCGTGATCCTGTGGCTGGCGCTGACGGTGATCAACGGCGCCATCGGCGTGGTGACCGCCGGCCAGTCGTTGAGTACGGAACTGGGGATCGGCACGATGGTGTTCAGCATTCCGGTGGCGGCGCTGGTGTTGTTCATGGTGCTGAGCGCCGAGAGCTGAAAAGCCCCGGCGCCCTGCCCGCGATCAACGCACCAGATGCAGGAACTGCATGTGCCGCTCGTACTGGTCGAGGATGTCGTTGATGATCTGTTCCTTGGTGTAGCCCACCAGGTCGTAGTCCTGGCTGCCCTCGCTCAAATGCACTTCGGCCCGGTAGTAACGGCGATTGTTGAGCTGCTTGGAACCCATGCCGCCACGGGCAAACGAAGGCGTGAAATAACCACGCATCTGCACCTGATAAACGAACGGATGCTGATCGCCGTGGCCGATTTCCAGGCTGACGCTGTCATGGGCCGGGTCCGGGTGCATGACCACGTGCAGCCCCTTTTCGCGGAACACCGCCGACACTTCCTCAATGGCTGGTCGTACCGTCGTATCGAGGAAGCGATAAACCTCGTCGCGCGACGGGAAATGCACGGCCTGGCTCAGGCGTTGCCGCCAGCCGCCGCGTCGTGACCCGGACACAGGCGCCAGCGAATGCATCTGCGCAATCTGCTTCTGCGACTCCAGATAAAACGCCTTGTGCAGACCCCACATCATCAACAGCAAGATCAGCGAGAACGGCAACGAAGTCAGGACCACCGCCGACTTCAACGCATCGATGCTGCCGGAAAACAGCAGCGCGCTGGTCACCAGTGCGGTCATTGCGCCCCAGAACACCCGCAGCCATTTCGGCCCGTCTTCATCGGGATTGCCACCCTTGGCGGACAGTGTCGACAGCACCACAGTGCCTGAGTCGGCGGAGGTGACAAAGAACACAAAGCTGATGAACACCGTCACCGCGATGACGGTTTTGCTCCACGGGTAGGTTTCCAGCAGCAGGTAGAGCGTCATCGACGGATTGTCGATAGCCGACAGGCCAAGCGCGCTCATGCCGTGGTTGAGCACTTGATCGATGGCGCTGTTGCCGAAGATCGACATCCACGCCAGGGTGAAGCCGAGCGGAATCAGCAGCACGCCGAAGACGAATTCGCGGATGGTGCGGCCACGGGAAATCCGCGCGATGAACAAGCCCACGAACGGCGACCATGCGATCCACCAGGCCCAATAGAACACCGTCCAGCCGCCCAGCCAGTCGCTGGGTTTGTCGTAGGCATAGAGGTCGAAACTCTTCATCGGCAAGGCGCCGAGGTAATCGCCGAGGTTCTGGATCAGGGTGTTGAGCAAGTGCTGCGTGGGGCCGGCGAACAACACGAACAGCAACAGCGCACAGGCCAGCAGCATGTTGATGTCGGACATGACCCGCACGCCCTTGTCGACGCCCGACACCGCAACGATGATCGCCGCGCCCATCATCAGGGTGATCAGGCCGACCTGAACCCACTGGGTGTGGGCGATGCCGAACAGGTAGTCCAGGCCCGAATTGAGGTGCAACACACCAAAGCCCATGTCCGCCCCGAGGCCGAACACCGTGGCGATGATGCCGAAGCCATCCACTGCGTAGCCGATGGGGCCATTGATGCGCTTGCCGATCAGCGGATACAGCGCCGAGCGCAGGGCCAGCGGCAGGTTGTGGCGATAGGCGAAATAGGCCAGCGCCATACCGACAAAGGCGAACACGCCCCAGCCATGCAGGCCCCAGTGCAAAAACAGAATCTGCATCGCCTGACGCGCCGCGTCCGCCGTACCGGCCTCGCCTTGCGGCGGCTGCAGCATGTGGGTCAACGGTTCGGACACACAGAAGAAAAACAGGGTGATGCTGATCCCCGCGGCGAACAGCATGCCGGCCCATGACAAATAGCTGAATTCGGGTTCGTCGTGGTCGGCACCGAGCTTGATCTTGCCGTAGCCGGACAAGGCGGTGACCACCACGAAGACCAGATACAGGGTCATCGCCAGCAGGTAATACCAGCCGACCGTGTTGGCCGCCCAGTTTTGCGCCGCCAGCAACCAGGCGCCGGCCTGCTCGGGCATGGCGATGACAACGACACCAAACAACAGAATGAAGCTCGCCGAGAACCAGAACACCGGCGGATTCATGCGGACCAGGCCGCTTGGGGGGATGGACGATGCACTCATGTACGGTGCACCTCGAAGGGGTAAAACGTGGCTGTAGAAATCGGACTCAGCAAAGGCAAGCCTCCTGTTGTGAGCGGGCGGCGAACCACCGGTTTAACTTGAATGAACGTTCAAGTTAAACATGGATAGGGGGCTAAGGACTAATCGCAGGGCTCGGCGGTAGTGTTAATACGCTAGCTCAAGGGAGGGTAATACGCAGGATTTACGGGGTTCTGTAGGACCTGTAGGAGCTGTCGAGTGCAACGAGGCTGCGATCTTTTGATCTTGATTTTGTGGTGCATTGGAAAAGATCGCAGCCTCGTTGCACTCGACAGCTCCTACAAGTCATACAGGTCCAACGGCAGGAATCTTATTTTTGCGCCCCATCTTCATGCTGCAGATTCGCCTGGGTCAGGTTGCTGCCCGCCGGCACGCTGCGGGTCAGCCATACGTTGCCGCCAATGGTCGAACCCTGGCCGATGGTGATCCGCCCCAGGATCGTCGCCCCGGCATAAATCACCACGTCATCCTCGACAATCGGATGCCGCGGCTGACCCTTCTGCAACTGTCCGTCCTCGTCCGCCGGGAAGCGCTTGGCGCCCAGGGTCACGGCCTGATAAATACGCACGCGCTCGCCGATAATCGCGGTTTCGCCGATCACCACGCCGGTACCATGGTCGATGAAGAAACTGCGGCCGATCTGCGCGCCGGGGTGAATGTCGATGCCCGTGGCCGAGTGGGCGATTTCCGCGCTGATCCGCGCCAGCAACGGCAGCCCGGCACGGTACAAATGGTGGGCCAGCCGATGGTGAATCACCGCCAGGATCCCCGGATAGCACAACAGCACTTCATCGACACTGCGCGCCGCCGGGTCACCGTGATAGGCCGCCAGTACGTCGGTGTCCAACAGGCTGCGAAGCCCCGGCAGGGCGAGGGCGAAGTCCTGGATGATCTGGATGGTCTTGGCTTCGACTTCGGTATCGGCCTGGGCACTGTGGCGCGCGGCATAGCGCAATTCGAGTCGCGCCTGGGCCAACAGCGCATTCAACGCCACATCCAGCGTGTGGCCGACGTAGAAGTCTTCACTCTCTTCGCGCAGGTCAACCGGCCCCAGGCGCATCGGGAACAGCGCACCGCACAAGGCTTCGAGAATCTCTGCCATGGCCGCCCGGGAGGGCAGCTCGCGACCGCCCTGCTCGGTACTGGCCCGGCCATTTTGCGCTCGCCACTGCTCACGCGCGGTGCGCAGCTGGCTGACGATGGTCTGCAATTGCCAATGGCTGGAACGCTCACTCACGGTAAAAACTCCTCACGGGCGACCGGACTGTCTGGCCGCACTGACGGCGATTACTTTACGGCAAGGGCAGCGGGGCAAATTAAGAACCAATAATGCTGTGCTCATTACGATTAGCTATAAGCAATTGACGGTTGCCCAGCCTTTTTCGCGTGCCTATAGTCCTGAGATCTTCCACGGCCAGTACGGACCCATGATCAAACAACAGCTCGCCCGCTTTAACCGCCTCGACCTGCTCGGTCACCCCACCGCCCTGGAAAAACTCGAACGCCTGTCGACCTGGCTGGGTCGCGACGTATACGTCAAACGCGATGACCTGACGCCACTGGCAATGGGCGGCAACAAGCTGCGCAAACTCGAATACCTGGCCGCCGATGCGCTGGCCCAGGGTGCCGACACCTTGATCACCGCCGGCGCGCTGCAATCGAACCACGTGCGCCAGACGGCCGCCATTGCGGCGAAACTGGGTCTGGGCTGCGTAGCCCTTCTGGAAAACCCCCTCGGCACCGATGACAACAATTACACCGGCAACGGCAACCGCCTGCTGCTCGACCTGTTCGATGCCAAGGTCGAACGGGTGGAAAACCTCGACAACGCCGACGAACAACTGCAAGCCCTGGCCGACAGACTGCGCAACAACGGCAAGAAGCCGTACCTGGTCCCGATCGGAGGCTCCAACGCGCTGGGCGCACTCGGTTACGTACGTGCCGGGCTGGAACTGGCCGAACAAATCAAGGACACCGGCCTGACGTTCGCCGCCGTGGTCCTGGCCTCGGGCAGTGCCGGTACCCACAGCGGTCTGGCACTGGCCTTGAGTGAAGCACTGCCGGATCTGCCAGTGATCGGCGTGACGGTCTCGCGCAGCGATGAAGACCAGCGGCCAAAGGTACAAGGCCTGGCCGAACGCACTGCCGAGCTGCTGGGCGTGGACCTGCCGGACGCTTTCAAGGTCGAGTTGTGGGACGAATACTTCGCCCCGCGCTATGGCGAGCCGAATGCCGGAACACTGGCGGCGGTGAAGCTGCTGGCGAGTCAGGAAGGCTTGCTGCTGGACCCGGTCTACACTGGCAAGGCCATGGCGGGCTTGCTGGACGGGATCGGGCGTCAGCGTTTCGACGAAGGTCCGATTATCTTTCTGCACACTGGCGGGGCGCCGGCGTTGTTTGCCTATAAGGATTTTCTGTAAACGATTCAGAAGATCAAGAGATCGCAGCCTTCGGCAGCTCCTACAGGTGCATGCCAATCCATGTAGGAGCTGCCGAAGGCAGCGATCTTTTCTCACAACCGCCACATATTCATTTAACGCATAACAAAAAGAATATTTATTATTTTCCTATCTAACGGCGGCGTCTTATATTCACGCCGCAGGCGAATTTGCAGCGAGACGCATAAGCTGCATTAGGGCAGGATATCGCAGTCGTCCGAATCCCGAATTTGCCAACTTTCCTAAAGCGTCTTCCATAAGAAAACACAGGGGCTTGTCATGAATTTTTCCGCACTACGTCGCAATCTGCTGGTGGGCTCGCTGGGCCTGGCACTGAGCGCCGGCCTGATTGGCCAAGCCGTTGCCGGTGAGCAACTGCAAAAAATCAAGGACGCCGGCGTGATCAACGTTGGCCTGGAAGGCACTTACCCACCGTTCAGTTTCGTCGATGCCGACGGCAAACTGACCGGCTTCGAAGTCGAGTTCTCCGAAGCCCTGGCCAAAGAGCTGGGCATCAAGGTCAAACTGCAACCGACCAAATGGGACGGCATCCTCGCAGCCCTGGAATCCAAGCGCCTGGACGCAGTGATCAACCAGGTGACCATCTCCGAAGAGCGCAAGAAGAAGTATGACTTCTCCGAGCCGTACACCGTTTCCGGTATCCAGGCACTGGTGCTGACCAAGAAGGCCCCCGAGCTGAACATCAAGACCGCTGCCGACCTGGGTGGCAAGAAAGTCGGCGTAGGCCTGGGCACCAACTACGAAGAGTGGGTGAAAACCAATGTGCCGACCGCTGACATCCGCACCTACGAAGATGATCCAACCAAGTTCCAGGACCTGCGTGTCGGCCGCATCGACGCCATTCTGATCGACCGTCTGGCTGCACTGGAATACGCCAAGAAGGCCAAGGACACTACCGCCGCCGGTGATGCGTTCTCCCGTCAGGAAGCCGGCATTGCCCTGCGCAAAGGCGAGCCTGAACTGCTGGCCGCGGTGAACAAGGCGATCGACAAGCTGCGCGCCGATGGCACCCTGAAAAAACTCTCGGAAAAATATTTCAACGCTGACGTCACTCAATAATGGAAGAAGCTTTCCAACTCGCACTGGACTCCGCGCCCTTCCTGCTCAAGGGCGCGTACTACACGGTCATCCTCAGCCTGGGCGGGATGTTTTTCGGCCTGGTGATGGGGTTCGGCCTGGCGCTGATGCGCCTGTCGCGCTTCAAGCTGGTGAGCTGGATCGCCCGCATCTACGTGTCGTTCTTTCGCGGCACGCCGTTGCTGGTGCAACTGTTCGTGATCTATTACGGCTTGCCGCAATTGGGTCTGGAACTTGATCCGCTGCCGGCGGCCCTGATCGGCTTCTCGCTGAACATGGCCGCCTACGCTTGCGAAATCCTGCGTGCCGCGATCAGCTCCATCGAGCGCGGCCAGTGGGAAGCCGCTGCCAGTATCGGCATGACCCGCGCGCAAACCCTGCGCCGGGCCATCCTGCCGCAGGCCATGCGCACCGCATTGCCGCCGCTGGGCAACAGCTTCATTTCGCTGGTCAAGGACACGGCGCTGGCCGCTACCATCCAGGTGCCGGAGCTGTTCCGTCAGGCACAGCTGATCACCGCCCGTACCTTCGAAATCTTCACCATGTATCTTGCCGCCGCACTGATCTACTGGGTCCTGGCCACGGTGCTGTCGCACCTGCAGAACCAGTTGGAAGCGCGGGTCAATCGGCACGACCAGGAGTCCTGACCCAATGATTGTCGTGGAAAAACTGACAAAGCAGTTCAAGGGTCAAGTCGTGCTCAATGGCATCGATCTTGAGGTCAAGGAAGGCGAGGTGGTCGCGATCATCGGCCCCAGCGGTTCGGGCAAGACCACCTTCCTGCGCTGCCTGAATTTCCTGGAAGAACCCACCAGCGGCCGGATCAAGGTCGGCGATATCGAGATCGATACCAGCCGTCCCCTGAACCAGCAGCAGAGCCTGGTGCGACGTTTGCGCCAGCACGTGGGCTTCGTGTTCCAGAACTTCAACCTGTTCCCCCATCGAACCGCCCTGGAAAACGTCATCGAAGGCCCGATCGTGGTCAAGAAGACCCCGCACGCCGACGCCGTAGCCCTGGGTAAAAAACTCTTGGCCAAGGTCGGTCTGGCGGGCAAGGAGGACGCTTACCCGCGTCGCCTCTCCGGTGGCCAGCAACAGCGCGTGGCGATTGCCCGGGCGCTGGCGATGGAGCCCGAAGTGATCCTGTTCGATGAGCCGACCTCGGCCCTCGACCCGGAACTGGTGGGCGAGGTATTGGCGACCATCCGCGGCCTGGCCGAAGAGAAGCGCACCATGGTGATCGTCACCCACGAAATGGGTTTTGCCCGGGACGTGGCCAACCGTGTGGTGTTTTTCGACAAGGGCGTAATCGTCGAACAAGGCGAAGCGAAGGCGTTGTTTGCCAACCCGAAAGAAGAACGAACCCGGCAGTTCCTGAGCAAGTTCCTGAATAACGCTCATAACTAACAGCCCTGCGCAACAACGGTAAACTTCCATGGATGGAAGTGACACCCCTTCGAAAGACCTTTCATTAATACCAAACAAAACTCACCCATTAAACATGCATATCCTGTACGCGTGCACGGCACAAATATATGCTTCACGATAATTAAGCAATGCCAATTCAACCAGATCCTCCGTCGTAGGACAGCGCCCACGACTTGCACCAATCCGCCCGTATTCACCCGCTTTCAGCAGAAAACTTCGACACACAGGCACGGTTTAATTACTTGGAACCGTAGGAACTTTCTGAATAGCTCCACACAACCACCATAACTAACAAATCTTATTGACAGCGGATCCCCCTGACTCTTATCTAGTCTCCAGCCAGCGACACTCATCACATTAAACTCATTATTCCCGCTCAAAGTAATGAATGGTTTATCTGTTCGATTATTGGTTTTTGATATTCCAGAAACGGACTTCGTTGCAAGACTTCAAGGAGACTTCATGAATAGCACCTCGAACAAATCCGGGCTTGCAGCCCCGACCCTGGCGCAATCGAACAAGGCCAGCATCAACGTCACCTGCGCGGCGCACCTGCTGATCGATGTGGCACCCTACCCCGCCATGGACGCAGGAGACCTGGTCGAACTGTTCTGGGACAACTGCTACGTGGCTTCCCGCGTGCTGACGGCCAGCGATGTCGGCCGACCGGTGCAGTTGCGGGTGCCTGAGAGTTTTGTCGCCAACGGTACCTCGCGCATTCACTACCGGGTCATGCAGATTGGCCGGGGCCCGGCGGTTTCGACCAGTCAAAACGTGCAGGTCAAACTCGACTGTCCAGGCGGCCAACCCTCGGCGCTGTGCGGCGATGAAAACCAGTGCCTGGCACCGGTGAGCATTCCCGAGGCGATTCGTCGTCAGGGGGTCAATCCGAGTCAGGTCAAACGCGGTGTTCCCTTGACCATCGAGCCGTACCTGAACATGGCCGTCGACGACGAGATCACCCTGCGCTGGGGCGATGTGCGCATGGATCTGCCACCGCTCAAGTCCGCCGATGTAGGCCAGCCGATCCAGGTCTGGATACCGCCGGCCATCATCCTCGAAGCCGGTGAAGATCTGCGGCTGGAAGTGACGTACTGCATTCTCGACAGGGTGGGCAACAACTCCCGCTGGGCACCGGCCCGCACGCTGAAGATCGGTTGCTCCAATCCTTATCTGAAAGTCCCGAAGAAACAGCACCTCAAGGCTGCCGAGACTCACAGACGATGATGTCGTTACTGTAAAAATTCAAAAGATCGCAGCCTTCGGCAGCTCCTACAGGGTTAAGGCATAAACCCCTGTAGGAGCTGCCGAAGGCTGCGATCCTGGCGGCAGCGGCATTGCCATCCTTCTATATATATTCCTAAAAGTTAGTTCATAAAATATTTATACACGTTTAGGGTATATAAACCGGACCACCGGACATTCTTGTTTTCATGCGCGGCCACAAGCGGCGCTTCCATGAGATGTGAGGTAGGTATGGTCCGGAACACAATCACCCCAGTGCAGATCGCCAGGGCATTGCGAGCAGCCAAGGAGTGGCACTGATGTCCAGTCTGGCAGATGCAATCGTCCAGAGTGACCTGGACATCGCCCCGTTGTTGTTGCCCGCACAAATCTTGCGCAATGACGCCCAAGCCATCAAGGCAGCCCACGAACTGGCGCACGTCGCACGCCTGCAAGCGGCCAAACGCGACCAGTTGCGCAAGCTTCCATGGTCCGAAATCGAACAGTTCACCCGCAGCGGCCTGGGCAGCATTTCCATCCCCCGCGAGTACGGTGGCCCGCAGGTTTCATTCGTCACTCTGGCCGAGGTCTTCGCGATCATTTCCGCCGCCGACCCGGCGCTTGGGCAGATCCCGCAAAACCAGTTCGGCATTCTTAACCTGATCCTCGGCAGCGCCACCGAAGCGCAGAAAAGGCAGCTGTTCAAAAGCGTCCTCGATGGCTGGCGCATCGGCAATGCCGGGCCGGAGCGCGGCACCAAAAACACCCTGGAACTGAAGGCACGCCTCACCGCCGACGGTGTTCTCAACGGCCAGAAGTTCTATTCCACCGGTGCACTGTTCGCCCATTGGGTTGCGGTCAAGGCATTGAACGACGACGGCAAACAAGTGCTGGCGTTCATCCGTCGCGGCACGGCGGGATTGCGCATCGTCGATGACTGGTCCGGCTTTGGTCAGCGCACCACCGCCAGCGGTACGATTTTGCTCAACAACGTGCAGGTTGATCCCGAACTGGTGGTGGATAACTGGCGGATCAACGACACGCCGAACATCCAGGGCGCCGTCTCCCAACTGATCCAGGCGGCCATCGACGCCGGTATCGCCCGGGGCGCCATCGACGACGCCATCGACTTCGTGAAAACCCGCGCCCGGCCGTGGATCGACGCCAAGGTCGAGCGGGCCAGCGATGACCTGTATGTGATCGCCGATATCGGCAAGCTGAAAATCGAACTGCACGCCGCCGAAGCGCTGCTGCGCAAGGCCGGGCAGGTGCTCGATGAAGTCAGCGCCGCACCGCTCACCGCCGAGTCCGCCGCCCGCGCCTCGATTGCCGTGGCCGAAGCCAAAGTGCTGACCACCGAGATTTCGTTGCAGGCCAGCGAAAAGCTGTTCGAACTGGCCGGCAGCCGCGCCACCCTCGCCGAATTCAACCTCGACCGCCACTGGCGCAATGCCCGGGTGCACACGCTGCACGATCCGGTGCGCTGGAAGTATCACGCCATCGGCGCCTATCGCCTCAACGGCACGCTGCCTAATCGTCATTCCTGGATTTAACGACCAGACATCTGGAGAAGCACATGAGCATTTCTCAACACGTCGCGGTCATCACCAGCGATGAGCAAGCCCTGATTGTCGCCAGCGATCTGGCCGAAGATTTCAAACGCGACAGCGCCCTGCGCGACCGCGAGCGCCGCTTGCCACACCCGGAACTGGAAGTGTTTTCCCGCTCGGGCCTGTGGGGCATCAGCGTGCCCAAGGAATATGGCGGCGCCGGTGTTTCCAACGTCACCCTGGCCAAGATCATCGCCCTGATCGCCCAGGCCGACGGCTCGCTGGGACAAATTCCGCAGAACCATTTTTATGCCCTCGAAGTGCTGCGCGTGAACGGCAATCATGAGCAGAAAAAACGTCTTTATGCCGAAGTGCTGGCCGGCCAGCGCTTCGGCAATGCCCTCGCCGAACTCGGCACCAAAACCGCCCACGATCGCATCACCAGCCTGACCCGCGACGGCAGCGGCTATCGCATCAATGGCCGCAAGTTCTACGCCACCGGTGCGATTTACGCCCAGCGCATTCCCACCTCGGTGGTGGATGAAAACGGCGTGCAGCAACTGGCGTTCGTCCCGCGCAACAGCAAGGGCCTCACCGTAATTGACGACTGGAGCGGCTTCGGCCAGCGCACCACCGGCAGCGGTTCGGTGGTGTTCGAAGATGTCTACGTCGCGGCCGAAGATGTCATCCCCTTTCAAAGCGCCTTCGAACGCCCGACCCCGGTCGGCCCGCTGGCGCAAATTCTCCATGCCGCCATCGACACCGGCATCGCCCGCGCTGCATATGAAGATGCACTGCACTTCGTGCGCAGCAAAACCCGGCCGTGGATCGACGCCACCCACGAAAAAGCCACGGACGATCCACTGACCCTCAAGAGCTTCGGCCACCTGAGCATTCGCCTGCACGCCGCCGAAGCACTGCTGGAGCGTGCCGGCGAATACCTCGACAAAGCCCAGGCCGACACCCAGGCCGAGACCGTCGCAGCCGCGTCGATTGCCGTCGCCGAAGCCCGTGCCCTGAGCACCGAAATCTCCCTAACCGCCGGCAGCACGCTGTTCGAACTGGCCGGCAGCCAGGCGACCTTGATCGAACACGGCCTCGACCGTCACTGGCGCAATGCCCGGGTGCACACCCTGCACGATCCGGTGCGCTGGAAGTACCACGCCGTGGGCAACTACTACCTCAACGATGAAAACCCGCCACTGCGGGGGACCATCTGAATGGCTAAGAAAAAGATCCTGCTCAATGCCTTCAACATGAACTGCATCGGGCATATCAACCACGGTTTGTGGACGCACCCGCGCGACACGTCCACCCGTTACAACACAATCGAATACTGGACCGAACTGGCGCAGTTGCTCGAGCGCGGACTGTTCGACGGCCTGTTCATCGCCGACATCGTCGGGGTCTACGACGTCTACCAGAACTCGGTGGACGTACCGCTCAAAGAGTCGATCCAGTTGCCGGTCAATGACCCGCTGCTGCTGGTGTCGGCCATGGCCGCGGTGACGAAAAACCTCGGTTTCGGCCTGACCGCCAACCTCACCTACGAAGCGCCGTACCTGTTCGCCCGACGCCTGTCGACGCTGGATCATCTCAGCCGTGGCCGGGTCGGCTGGAACATCGTCACCGGCTACCTCGACAGCGCCGCCAAGGCCATGGGCCTGCGCGAACAGGTCGAGCATGACCGTCGCTACGACCAGGCCGACGAGTACCTGGAGGTGCTCTACAAACTCCTGGAAGGCAGCTGGGAAAACGGCGCTGTGCTGAACGATCCACAGCAGCGGATCTATGCGCAGCCTGAGAAAGTGCACAAGGTCGAGCACAAGGGCGAGTTCTATCAGGTCGAGGGTTATCACCTCTGCGAACCCTCGCCCCAGCGCACGCCGGTGCTGTTCCAGGCCGGCAGCTCGGATCGCGGTTTGCTGTTCGCCGGGCGGCATGCCGAGTGCGTGTTCATCAGTGGCCAGAACAAGCCATCGACCAAGGTGCAGGTGGACAAGGTGCGTGCCAGCGCCATCGAAGCCGGGCGCAATCCCGAGGACATCAAGGTGTTCATGGGCCTGAATGTGATCGTCGGCGCCACCGAAGAGCTGGCCTGGGCCAAGCACGCCGAATATCTGAGCTACGCCAGTGCCGAGGCCGGCGTGGCGCATTTCTCGGCATCCACCGGGATCGATTTTTCCCAATATGAAATCGACGAGCCGATCCAGTACGTGAAAAGCAACGCGATCCAGTCCGCCACCAAACACCTGCAAAACAACGACTGGACCCGCCGCAAATTGCTCGAACAACACGCCCTGGGTGGCCGCTACATCACCGTGGTCGGCTCACCGCAGCAAGTGGCGGATGAGCTGGAGTCGTGGATCGCCGAAACCGGGCTGGATGGCTTCAACCTGACCCGCATCGTTACCCCGGAAAGCTATGAGGACTTCATCGAGCTGGTGATTCCCGAGTTGCAACGGCGGGGGTCGTACAAGACCGCTTATGACGATGGGACCTTGCGCGAAAAGCTGTTTCGTGAAGAGGCGTTTTTGCCTGAGCAACACATCGGTTCGACTTTCCGACGCTAAAAGCATCGCGAGCAAGCTCGCTCCCACATTTGGAATGCATTCCCCTGTGGGAGCGAGCTTGCTCGCGATGAGGCCCGAACAGACACCACAAACTTAATGCACTGACTGGATAACTCACCATGAAAAAGCACTACCTCTCCCACCCAGTCAAAGCACTGGCCCTGGCCCTCGGCCTGTTCAGCTCTGCGGTTTTCGCCGCCGACGCGCCGCTGAAAATCGGCACCACCGCCGCCTTCGCCATTCCCCTTGAAGCCGCCGTCGAAGAGGCTTCCAGACAAGGCCTGAAAGTCGAGCTGGTGGAGTTCACCGACTGGATCGCGCCGAACGTCAGCCTCGCCGCCGGCGACATCGACGTGAACTACTTCCAGCACATCCCGTTCCTGGAAAACGCCAAGGCCGCCTCGGGTTTCGACCTGGTGCCGTTCGCGCCGGGGATCATCAACAACGTCGGCCTCTACTCGAAGAAATACAAAAGCTTCGACGAACTGCCGCAAGGCGCCAGCGTGGCCATCGCCAACGACCCGATCAACAGCGGTCGAGGCTTGCAACTGCTGGCCAAGGCCGGCCTGATCACCCTCAAGCCCGGCGTCGGCTACAAGGCCACCGAAGAAGACATCATCGCCAACCCGAAGAAAATCAAGATCCTCCAGGTCGAAGCGGTACAACTGGTACGCGCCTATGACGATGCCGATCTGGTGCAGGGCTACCCGGCCTACATTCGCTTGTCGAAAACCTTCGACGCGGGCTCCGCGCTGCTGTTCGACGGCCTCGATCACAAGGAGTACGTGATTCAGTTCGTGATCCAGCCGAAGAGCAAAACCGACCCGCGCCTGATCAAGTTCGTCGACATCTACCAGCACTCACCCGCGGTGCGCGCCGCACTGGACAAGGCTCACGGCAAGCTCTACCAAGCCGGTTGGGAAAGCTGAGCATGACCGCCGCCATCCAACGGCGACTGGAGACTCCAGAGCCGCAAAGCGCCGAGCGCACCGAGCTGCATCCCGAACTCAACCATGCCCATGTGCGCTTCATCGGCCTGGGCAAAACCTACAACGGCCAGCAAGGCCCGGTGGCCGCGTTGCACGGCATCGACCTGGCGATCCAGCGCGGCGAAGTGTTCGGCATCATCGGCCGCAGCGGCGCCGGCAAGTCGTCGCTGATTCGCACCATCAACCGCCTGGAGCAACCGAGCAGCGGTCGGGTACTGATCGATCAGGTCGACATCGGCGACTTCGACGAAGACCGCCTGGTGGCGCTGCGTCGGCGCATCGGCATGATCTTCCAGCACTTCAACCTGATGTCGGCCAAGACCGTTTGGCAGAACGTCGAGCTGCCGCTGAAAGTCGCCGGCGTGCCCAAGGAACAACGCGAGCAAAAGGTCCGTGAGCTACTGGAACTGGTCGGCTTGCAGGCCAAACACAAAGCTTACCCGGCGCAACTTTCCGGCGGGCAGAAACAGCGCGTGGGCATCGCCCGGGCGCTGGTGCATGACCCGCAAATCCTGCTGTGCGACGAAGCCACCTCGGCACTGGACCCGGAAACCACGCAATCGATCCTCGGCCTGCTGCGCGAGATCAATCAACGCCTGGGCCTGACCATTGTGCTGATCACCCACGAGATGGCGGTGATCCGCGAGATCTGTGATCGCGTAGTCGTCCTCGAACACGGGCGCATCGTCGAGCAAGGGCCGGTGTGGGAAGTCTTCGGCAATCCACAACATGAAGTCAGCAAAACGTTGCTGGCGCCGTTGCAACACGCCTTGCCGGAAGAGCTGCAAAGCCGTTTGCAGCCGCAATCGAACGCCCCGGATGCAGCCGTGGTCCTGCGCTTGCAGTTCACCGGCAACCAACGCGACGAGCCGGACCTGGCGGCACTGTTCAGTGCACTAGGTGGCCGCGTGCGATTGCTGCAAGGCGGCGTGGAACGGATTCAGGGCCATGCCCTTGGGCAACTGCTGCTGGCGGTGACGGGCTCACCCCTCGGTGCCGAAGAATTGCGTCAACGCGCCCGCCAATGGGCGCAACAGGTGGAGGTGCTGGGTTATGTGGTTTGATCGCTTGCTGCAGGGTTTTATCGACACGTTCCTAATGGTTGGCGTGTCGTCGCTGATCGCGCTGTTGGCGGGCATTCCACTGGCGGTGATCCTGGTCACCAGCTCCAAGGGTGGCATCTACGAAGCACCGGCGCTGAACCGCGTGTTGGGTGCGTTCGTGAACCTGTTTCGCTCGGTTCCATTCCTGATTTTGATGGTGGCGCTGATTCCTTTCACCCGGCTCATCGTCGGCACCACGTATGGCGTCTGGGCGGCCGTGGTGCCGTTGACCATCGCGGCCACGCCGTTTTTTGCGCGCATTGCCGAAGTCAGTTTGCGCGAGGTCGATCATGGGTTGATCGAAGCGGCGCAGGCGATGGGCTGCCGGCGCTGGCACATCGTCTGGCATGTGTTGCTGCCTGAGGCGCTGCCGGGGATTGTCGGTGGGTTCACCATTACCCTGGTGACCATGATCAACTCCTCGGCCATGGCCGGGGCGATTGGCGCCGGGGGGTTGGGGGATATTGCCTATCGGTATGGGTATCAGCGGTTTGATAGCCAGATCATGTTGACGGTGATTGTGTTACTGGTGGCGTTGGTGGCGGTGATTCAGTTGGGTGGGGATCGGTTGGCTCGGGGGTTGAATAAGCGTTGAGTGTAGATTAGTGATGAAAAGCTCAACGCTTCAAAATAGGCAAGACGACGGAGGTCAGTCTGTATTCCCCATCGTCCCACAAACATAACTGCCTTTTCATCACAAAAACTCATTCATTAAGAACACTGTAAAAAAAATTGCTACTTGAAGAACGATACAAGCCATTCATACTTCTTGCAGCATACGCAATACTGTCCGGATTTGCAGCCGCCACTCTGGCTCGCAACATTTCGTCACCATTAAAATAGCCAACCGCAAAATCAAGATCTAACTGAATATCCAATAAACCAGATGCTTCTGCAACAGCACTGATGAAATATTGTGTTTGAACAGATGACCCTTCCATATACTGAGCAGTTAACCCCCCATGCATAATGAAATCGGATAAATTTTGCTCAAGGCTGTCATATGCAGCGGACCTTTCTTCAGAAACTGGTGCCGCCGGCCCATTCAAATAAAAATAGTCGACTGTACCCGAAACAAAAAGTCCTGCTTCGTCAGTCGTGCCCACATGCAAAAATTCATGAGACAAAATGTTCTCCATTGGAATATTGTACATATTATTCACATTAAAAATAATGCGCCCATTAATATCGTCAGGATATACAATTGCGGAGGACAAGGTATTTATAGTAGCCGACACAAACTTTGATTTCCCCAATGGCGTTTGGTAGTGCGCTGCCAGATTTTCGCCTTGCTTCCAAAAATATTTAATACTTTCTACAACTGTAGAATATTTGGGACCAAAATAAGTTTGCAAAATATCTGAAGAACCTGAAAGATTCATATCCAACGCAGCTAACGCGCCAGAGTACCTACTCCCTGCCCCTATTACTCCAGAAACAACTTCTTTACACTGTTCAGACTCAAACTGTTCTAGCCCACGAGCAATAATTACACCACCATTCGCTGTTATGTGACGTTCAATTTCATCACCCTCCCACTCATAAAACCTTCCGTCTATATCATTCAAATAAATTGGGTTATTCGCAACAAAGCAAAAAAAACTTAATCCATTTACAGTACCTGCCGGATCCGAACTCATCCAACGCTGCAACCACGGCGCGTAATACCGATAGCCATAGTAATAAAGCCCCGTTGCATCCCGCTCCTTGCCCGAATAACGAATGGTTTTGTACTGCGCCACCAACGCACTTTTCCCTGCCCAACATGCTGTGCCGCCAAAGGGGTAATAGTGTTCTTGCGTCAGCACGCCCGCCTCATGATCCAGTTCCAGTGTGCTGGAACCGAGGTAATCGCTGAGGCTGTAACGCAACTGGTCGCTGTGCTCACCCTGGGGCCAGTGCAGCGCCCGCACGTTGCTGCGTCCGGCTTCGATGCTGATGACGTGGTGTGCCTCACCCTCGGCCTGGCGGTGGATTTCCAGACCGGGGAGGTAACGGACCTCGGTGCGCAGGGTGCGACCGCTGCTTTGGGCGAACCCAACCTTGTGCAAGCGATGGCCGGGGCGGTCGTAGCGGTAGCACTCGAAGTCGTCAGGCTCGGTTTCGCGTTTGACCAAGGTGACCTGACTTAGCTGGTTGCGCAGGTCCCAGGTCATGGCTTGCCCACGTTGCAGTTCCCGTTGATTGCCACAGGCATCGAAACCCAATGCAATATCACCCTCTCCCGGCAGCGAACCATCGTCGTGTTGCGCCAGGCTGCGATTGCTTCGCGCCGAGGTGAACATCGAGAATCCCGGTGCGCCGCTGTGCTGACGGGTGATCAGGTTGCCGCCTTGGTCGTATTCAAATTGCTGGGTGTAATTGCGCCGCTGGTTGGGGTCCAGCGGTGTGGGCAACAGTGTTGGCAGGGCCGGGCCGTGGCTCGGCGTGCTGACTTCCCAGCCCCGGGCTTCGACCAGTTGGTACAGGCTGTCGTAGCGGTAGCGGTTGATCGGGTCGATGCGCTGGTTGTTGAAATGGGTCACCGGTTGGGACAGGTCATGCAATTCGACGATGTTGCCCACCGGGTCGTAGACATAGTTCAGATCCTGCAACGGTTTTTCACTGCCGAGCGCGGCCTGCAACCTGAGCAAGCGACCGTCATCCGCCGCGTATTCGACACGGGTCACCACGCCATTGCCGGCGGATTCGCTTTCGACCTGATCGAGGGCGTTGTAGCGGATGGCGCTGACCAGTCGTTTTGGCGGTTCCCCCTCCCCGGCCATTTGCAACCAGACCTCATCCGGTTTGCCCGCGAGGTCGTAACCGAAAGTGCGGAGGTTGCCCATGGCGTCGGTCTGCTGCCGTAGCTCGCCCGTGGGATTGAAGGTGTGGCGGGTGATGAACGACTGGGGTTCCAGAAGCTCGTCCCGGGCCTCGGGTTCGAGCGGCCAGTCAGGCGTTTCAAGCTCGGCGAGAAAGCGCCGCTCTTCCCGCAACACCGCTGCGGCCATTCCATATTCGGGATAAATCTGACTGCCGGCCGGATCGTCATGACGGATCAGTTGACCGCACTGGTTGTGCTCGGCGAAAGCAGGACCGGAATCTCCGTAGGTCAAGCGTTCCACCACACGTGGCAGTTCTCCCGCAGCCTGTTCGGTAACGGTGATCGGCCGCTGTTGTTCGTCGAACTCAGTGTGGCGCTGACTGCCACGAGCATCCCAGAATGAACAGGGCGAACCCGCCTGATCCGGCAAGCTCAATTGCCATCCGCCATCGACGCTGTCTGTCAGCAACGGTTGACCCCTCAAGCCGTAGACCGTGGTCAGGTTCGGCTTCGAAGTGCCCCACAACCGTGGATCCCAGGACTCGATCAAGCGCCCCGCCGCATTGAAACCTTGCCGGGTGATGCGCGGATCAATCCCGGCGCTGTCGGGATGGCGGCAATAACCGACGTTGCGCACCACCAGAGTGCGCGGGTCAATGACCGACAGCGTCGGTGTCGCGGTGTGGGGGTGAGTGTTCACGGAATTGGCGGTCCTTCGCTTTGACTGAGGACAGACTGGGCCTTTTTTGGCCGGATCGAAACTGTAAGAAGTTACAGGTCGGCAACCCCTGAAAT
The DNA here is from genome assembly GCF_003097365.1 of Pseudomonas sp. B1(2018). Lineage (NCBI taxonomy): Bacteria > Pseudomonadati > Pseudomonadota > Gammaproteobacteria > Pseudomonadales > Pseudomonadaceae > Pseudomonas > Pseudomonas sp. B1(2018). The sequence continues at coordinate 97,397 of NZ_PYUK01000019.1, read as the reverse complement.
CGCCATCGTTGGAACGCCGCCCGGAGGCTCGCTCCCACCATGGATTACGCCAAAACCTAGTTTTCCCGCTGACGATCAAGTCTGCGCCACGGTTTGATCAAAGCGGCGCAAGCCATGGGCTGCCGGCGCTGGCACAGGGTTGAACAAGCGTTGAACACGATGCTCTGACACATATGGCGAGGAGACTTGCCCTCATTGGATCAGGAAGCAGCCCAAAGACTCAACCAGGGTGCGTCAAGTAAAATATGGCACTAAGTTTTATTTCAGTTTCGTCGTAAATCGGGCTAAGCAATCACTAAACATTTCACTTATATCAATACGTATTTCTAACCCCGATAGACTTAACAAGCATCGCGAGCGAGTCAGCGTTATTTAGCAACACCTTGGTTCTGAGTTCAGAGTCTTTGTTCAACGCTTTCTGAATTCCTTTACTCCACGGGGTTTTGAAAAATTTTTGTCGTTTGTCACCCGAGACGGATTCTACGGACTGTTGAGCAATTAGTTTATCTAACACCTCCGTATCAATAAGCTTCTGATTCGTTTCATATTCATTCACCTCCACAAACTTGAAGCCAAAGTATGCAAAATCCAGACTACCTAACCCTGACTCTTCATTGGAAATTTTATCTTTAAAGTGAGTGACTTCATGAAGTATGGCCCAAGCAATCACTCCAGGGCTTTCATCAAGAAAATTGTCGGCGATGAACATGCGTTTATGAGGGTCGCGCGACGCTACGTGCGCACCTTCATCATTGTTCTTTGATTTGAACATAATGATATCTCTTTCACCCGCGCCATACTCCCTCACAGCCGATTCTATAACTTTGACTTTAGATAGCAATTCCGACTCAGGCACATCCCCAAAAAAAACAATAGAAGCTATCTTTTTTACCTTTTCCTCCACCACCGGCTCCTCTAGGGCCTTGACTGATTCAGCCGACCACTCTGACGCTATTTTTATCCCTTCATCCAACCGCTTCCATTTCTCAGGGCTGCGCTTCTCTATTTCTTCCGTACCTCGAGCTAAAAATTTGTAGCCTTGCAGCCTTTGGGCCCATTCATAACTATCACCGCGCCCCCTTACTAACCCAAAAGCATCGCGATAACTAATCGGGTTGTTAGTGCAAAACAGGTAAAAGTGTAAGCCATCAATATCCCCACCGGGATCAGTGCTGATCCACCGCTGCAACCACGGCGCGTAATACCGATAGCCATAGTAATAAAGCCCCGTCGCATCCCGTTCTTTGCCCGAGTAGCGGAAGGTCTTGTACTGCGCCACCAGCGCACTCTTGCCCGCCCAGCACGCCGTGCCGCCAAAGGGATAATAGTGTTCTTGCGTCAGCACGCCCGCCTCATGATCCAGTTCCAGTGTGCTGGAGCCGAGGTAATCGCTGAGGCTGTAACGCAACTGGTCGCGGTGCTCACCTTGGGGCCAGTGCAGCACCCGCACGTTGCTGCGCCCGGCTTCGACGCTGATGACGTGATGTTCTTCACCCTCGGCCTGGCGGTGGATTTCCAGATTGGGGAGGTAACGGACCTCGGTGCGCAGGGTGCGACCGCTGCTTTGGGTGAATCCCACTTTGCGCAGGCGATGGCCGGGGCGGTCGTAGCGGTAGCATTCGTAGTCGTCAGGTGCGGTTTCGCGTTTTACCAACGTCACGCGGCTCAACTGATTGCGCAGATCCCAGTCCATGGCTTGGCCACGCTGCAGTTCCCGTTGATTGCCATAGGCATCGAAACCCAACGTAATTTCACCCTCTCCCGGCAGCGAACCATCGTCGTGTTGCGCCAGGCTGCGATTGCTTCGCGCCGAGGTGAACATCGAGAAACCCGGCGCACCGCTGTGGTGGCGGGTGATCAGGTTGCCACCCTGGTCGTATTCAAATTGCTGGGTGTAATTGCGCCGTTGGTTGGGGTCCAGCGGTGTGGGCAGCAGTGTTGGCAGCGTCGGGCCATGGCTCGGCTGGCTGACCTCCCAGCCCCGGGCTTCGACCAGTTGATACAGGCTGTCGTAGCGGTAGCGGTTGATCGGGTCGATGCGCTGGTTGTTGAAATGGGTCACCGGTTGAGACAGGTCATGCAATTCGACGATATTGCCCACCGGGTCGTAAACGTAGTTCAGGTCCTGCAACGGTTTTTGACTGCCGAGCGCGGCCTGCAACCCGACCAACCGACCCTCATCCGCCGCGTATTCGGCACGGGTCACCACGCCATTGCCGGCGGTTTCGCTTTCGACCTGATCGAGCGCGTTGTAGCGGATGGCGCTGACCAGTTGTTTTGGCGGTTCCCCCTTCCCAGTCACTTGCAGCCAGACCTCATTTGGTTTGCCCGCGAGGTCATAACCGAAAGTGCGGAGGTTGCCCATAGCGTCGGTCTGATGCCGTAGCTCGCCCGTGGGATTGAAGGTGTAGCCGGTGATGAACGACTGGGGTTCCAGACGCTCGTCCCGTGCATCCGGGTCAAGGGGCCAGTCGGGGATTTCAAGCTCGGCGAGAAAGCGCCGCTCTTCCTGCAACACCCCTGCGGCCATTCCATATTCGGGATAAATCTGACTGCCGGCCGGATCGTCATGACGGATCAGTTGACCGCACTGGTTGTGCTCGGCGAAAGCAGGACCGGAGCCAGCGTAGGTCAAGCGCTCCACCACGCATGGCAGCTCTCCCAGAGCCTGCTCGGTGACGGTGATCGGCCGCAGTTGTTCGTCGAACTCGGTGTGGCGCTGGCTCCCGCGCGCATCCCAGAACGAACAGGGCGAACCCGCCTGATCCGGCAAGCTCAACTGCCATCCGGCATCGACGCTGTCTGTCAGTAACGGTTGGCCGCTCAAGCCGTAGACCGTGGTCAGGTTCGGCTTCGAGGTGCCCCACAGTCGTGGATCCCAGGACTCGACCAAACGCCCGGCCATGTCAAAGCGTTGCCGGGTGATCCGTGGATCAATCAACGGGCTGTCCGGGTGGCGGCAATAACCGACGCTACGCACCACCAGAGTGCGCGGGTCAATGACCGACAGCGTCGGTGTCGCGGTGTGGGGGTGAGTGTTCACGGAATTGGCGGTCCTTCGCTTTGACTGAGGACAGACTGAGCCTTTTTTGGCTGGACCGAAACTGTAAGAAGTTACAGGTGACGCACCTCATTGAATGGTTTCAGGGCCGCTTCGCGACCCAACGGGGCGGTGCGGCGGTCCGACAAGCCCCCTCGCCACAAAAGCGCCTTCGCCACAGGTCATCATTGGCTTTCGGAGGGAAGTTTTCGTACAGGGAAATCAGCGATTTTGCAGGCTCGTTCCCTTTCCTTTGCAGGACACTTCCTAGATCATTTCGCTCGCTTGCGCCTGCCAAATCCGGTGGCTAGTCTCGGCCCGTCACTGCTCATCAGTGATCGGGTTTAGTAGCCCGGAACAATAGGCGCATAGCGATTCCATGCTCATGTCCGGCAAATTTTGCCGCATGCAGAATATGGTGGCTGTGCGTGGGGCACCTTCGGGTGCACCGGTTTTCCTATTGACCGGCCTACTAACCTGCGTACAGCCGCCACCCAATCGTTTAGTAGGCGATAAGTGATGGCTCCCATGCAGCAATAGGAGTAACACTCATGGAAAAATCCGTTCCCGATCCGCCCGAAACCTCCACCGAAGATCCACTCAGGGATCGCTCAGCGCTCTACCGCGCCATCGATTTCCACCTCACCGGCAAGCAACCCGCACCACCCGATGAAATGCGCTTCTACAACGTCAGCAAGGACGTGAGTTTCGAAGACACCCAACTTTATGTCGCCGACCTGCTGCGCTGTGCTTCGGTCACGGCGTATCAATGTGGCGACCAGCTCAAGGGGGCCGACCGGGCGATGGTGTATTCGATCTGGCATTTGCTGGAGATTGCCAAGGCGATGGTGGATCACTCCATTGAGTGTTTGGGGATGAAGCAAGACTAAAAGATCGCAGCCTGCGGCAGCTCCTACAGGGTTTACGTCAGGCTCAGGTTCTGTAGGAGCTGCCGCAGGCTGCGATCTTTCAAAGCGCGAAAGCGCTTATAGTCAACACATCTCCTTTTTCCTGCGCAGCCGACCATGAAACAAACACCCATCGACCTCGAACAGATCACCACCACGACCCTGGGCCACTACAACGCGGTGGCCGAAAGTTTCCGTGAAGGGACGCGCGATCACGACGTCAGCCAGAACATCGATGCCCTGTTGCGGCACATTCAGGGTCAGGCGCCTTTCGACATTCTCGACTTTGGCTGCGGACCCGGTCGTGATCTGCAAACCTTCACCCGCATGGGCCACACAGCCGTCGGCCTCGACGGTTCGGAAAAATTCGCGCAGATGGCCCGAGACGACAGCGGTTGCGAGGTGTGGCAACAGGACTTCCTGAAGCTTGATCTGCCGGCCGAGCGTTTCGACGGGATCTTTGCCAATGCGGTGCTGTTTCATGTTCCGCGTCAGGAGTTGCCACGGGTGTTGAAGCAGTTGTGGGGAGCGCTGAAACCGGGTGGGGTGTTGTTCAGTTCCAATCCCCGGGGCGAGAATCAGGAAGGCTGGAACGGGCCACGTTATGGGTCGTATCACGACCTGGCGGCCTGGCAGCAGTTGCTGATCGAGGCGGGTTTTGTGGAGTTGGAGCATTACTACCGGCCGGCCGGGCTGCCGCGGGAGCAGCAGCCTTGGTTGGCGAGTGTGTGGCGCCGCGTTGAATAGCAAAAGATCGCAGCCTGCGGCAGCTCCTACAGGGGCAACGGTGTAGGAGCTGCCGCAGGCTGCGATCTTTTGACTTTATTGCACCTCTTTCTTCGGCTCGCGAATCTTGTACCAGGCCACATACAGCGCCGGCAAAAACAGCAGCGTCAGCAAGGTGGCGATGACGATCCCGCCGATCATCGCGTAGGCCATCGGCCCCCAGAACACTTCCCGGGCAATCGGGATCATCCCCATGCTCGCCGCCGCCGCGGTCAACAGAATCGGACGACGCCGATGTTCGGTGGCCTGCACCACCGCATCCCACGGCGCATAACCCTTCTGCTCGTACTCCTCGATCTGGGTCACCAGGATCACCGAGTTACGGATGATGATACCGATCAACGCGAGAATCCCGAGGATCGCCACGAAGCCCATGGGCGTACCCGTCGGCACCAGCGCAATCACCACGCCGATCAGCCCCAGCGGCGCGACGCTGGCCACCAGGAACAGCTTCTGCACGCTGTGCAACTGGATCATCAGGAAGGTCGCCATCAGGAACAGCATCAGCGGCACAACCTTGGCAATCGGGCCCTGGGCCTTGCCGCTTTCCTCCACCGTACCACCGGTGGCGACTTTGTAGCCCGCCGGCAATTTGGCTGCGAACGCGTCGATGGACGGCTTGAGGATTTTCACCAGGTCCGTCGGCTGGATCTCGTCGCGGATCGCCGCCTTGATGGTGATGGTCGGCAGGCGATCGCGACGCCACACCAGCGGTTGCTCCAGTTCGTAGCGCACCGTGGCGAACGCCAGCAGCGGAATCGACGTGCCGTTCGGCGTGACGATTTGCAGGTTCTGCAGGGTTTCCGGCGTTCCGCGTTCGGAATCCACCGCACGACCGACCACGTTGATCAGGTAAATGTCGTCATCGACCTGGGTCACCGACTGGCCGCTGACGATGCCGTTCATCAGGTTGGCCACATCCTCGGAAGACAGCCCCAACTGCCGCGCCTTGTCCTGGGCGATGTCGATGCGCAGCACTTTGCCCGGTTCGTTCCAGTCGTAGATGATCTCGCCGATGTGCGGATTCTTGTCCAACTCCGTGGCCAGGTCGATGGCATGTCGGCGCACCTGGTCGATGTCCTTGCCGCTGATCCGGTACTGGATCGGACGCCCTACCGGCGGACCCATTTCCAGTGCCTGGACATAACTGCCGATGCCGACGAAGTCGTTGCGCAAGCGCTCGCGAAGCTTGTGCATCATGGCCTCACGGGTATGGCCTTTGCTGACGATCACCAACTGCGCGTAGAAGGGGTTCTGCAGTTGCTGGTCCAGTGGCAGATAGAAGCGGATGGCGCCCTGCCCGATGTAAGTGCTCCAGCGCTCGATGTCCGGATCGTCCTTGAGCGTGGCTTCGAGGCGATCGACGGCCCGGCGGGTTTCGTCGATCGAGGCGTTTTGCGGCAGGTTCAGGTCCACCAGGATTTCCGGGCGGTCCGAAGACGGGAAGAACTGGTTCTGCACGAAGCGCATGCAAAACAGCGCCAGCACAAAACACAGCACCGTAATGCCGATGGCCCACCAGCGATTGCGCATGCACCACAGCAGCCCGCCGTTGAACGCCTTGCCGATGCGCCCGGGTTCGCCTTCATGGGGTTTCACCTTGGTGCTGAGAATGTGCACGCCGATCACCGGCGCAAACAGAACCGCCACCACCCACGACACCAGCATCGCACAGGCAATCACCGCAAACAGGGTGTAGGTGTATTCACCGGCCGAACTGGCGTTCAAGCCGATCGGCACGAACCCCGCCACCGTCACCAGCGTACCGGTGAGCATCGGGAACGCCGTGGAGGTGTAGGCGAAGGTTGCCGCCTGCTCCTTGGTCTCGCCCAATTCCAGGCGCGTGACCATCATCTCCACGGTGATCATCGCATCGTCCACCAGCAGGCCGAGGGCGATGATCAGTGCACCGAGGGAAATCCGCTGCATGGTGATGCCGCTGTACTCCATGAATACAAACACCATCGCCAGCACCAGCGGGATCGAGCAGGCCACCACCAGGCCGGCGCGCACGCCAAGGCTGACGAAGCTGACCAGCAGCACGATCACCACCGCCTCGAACAGCGCGCTGGTAAAACCGCCGACGGCCTCTTCGACCACCACGGCCTGATCGGACACGTTGTAAATGCCGACGCCCACCGGCAAGTCGGCGGTCAACTCGTCAATACGGGCGTGCAAGGCCTTGCCGAATGCCTGGACGTTGCCACCCTTCTGCATGGCAATCGCCAGGCCGATGGCCGGTTTGCCGTTGAAACGGAATTCCGGCGAGGCCGGATCGACGTAGCCGCGGCTGATTTCGGCAATGTCGGCCAGGCGATAGTAGCGGTCGTTGAGCTTGAGGTTGACCTCGGCCAGGTCTTTCTCCGAAGCGAACTTGCCTGACGTGCGCACCGAAATCCGCTCCGGCCCGGCCTCGATGACACCCGCCGGGGTCACGGCGTTCTGGGATTGCAGGCTCTGCACCACCTGACGCTCATCGATGCCCAGCGCGGCGAGTTTGCGCGTGGAGAAGTTCAGGTACAGCACTTCGTCCTGCTGGCCGACCATTTCGATCTTGCCCAGCCCCGGCACACCGCGAATCTCCATGCGCGCCTGTTCCACGTAGTCGCGCAACTGACGCAGGGTCAGGCCGTCGGCGGTGAAGGCGTAGATCGACCCGAAGACGTCACCGAACTCGTCGTTGAACGACGGCCCCTGTATGCCCTGCGGGAACTGGTATTTGATGTCGTTGATCTTCTTGCGCACCTGGTACCAGATTTCCGGGATGTCCTTGGCACTGGTGGTGTCGCGCAGGTACACGTACACCGTCGATTCGCCGGGGCGCGTGTAGCTTTTCACGTAGTCGAGGGAGTCGAGCTCTTCGAGCTTTTTCTCGATCCTGTCGGTGATCTGCTTGAGGGTTTCCTCCTGGGTCGCCCCCGGCCATTTGCTCTGGATCACCATGGTTTTGATGGTGAACGACGGGTCTTCTTCGCGCCCCAGGTTGAAATACGAGAACACACCCATCAGCAACGCGACGAACATCAGATACCAGATGAACGACTGATGCTTGAGGGCCCATTCCGAGAGGTTGAAAGGCCCTTTCATTGACTGTCCTCGTCGATTTTCACTTGCTGCCCCGGTTTGAGGCTGTTGACACCGGCACTGACCACCCGCTCGCCGTTCTTCACGCCGCCGGCCAGCACCACGGTGCTGTCGGTGCGGCTGATCACGGTGATGTCACGGGGGGAGACGGTTTTAGTCTGTGCATCGATCACCCAGATGCGCGGCTTGCCATCGACCTCCTGCAACGCGGTGACCGGCAACTCGATGCGCGGCTTGACCGCCGAGCTCAGGGTGACGCTGATGGCCGTGCCCAAGCGGAAGCCCTGTGGCGTTTCGGCCAGGGTCAGGCGGGCGCGACGGGTGCGTGTCGCGCTTTGGGCCTGGGGTTCGATTTCACGGATGATGGCGGTGGTGTTGATGCTCGGATCCAGTTGTGCAGCGACCTGAAACACCACATCGCTGGGCAACTGGTCAACGAGGGTATCGGGCAGGTCGATCACTGCTTCCTTGATGTCCGGTTGCGCCAGGGTCACCACTTGCTGACCCGCCGTCACCACTTGCCCGGCCTCGGCGCTCCACGCGGTGACCACGGCTTTATGGTCGGCACGCAGCTCGGTGTAGCCCAATTGGTCTTTGCTCTGGTTGACGGCCGCCCGGGCCTGATCGAGGGAGGCCTGGGTGGTTTTCAGGTCCGTGTTGGCCGCGTCGAGTTGCGCTTGTGCGCCGACCCCGCGATCGAACAGGGCCTGTTGACGCTGGGCACTGGCCTTGGCATTGATCAGTTGCGCCTGGATCTTCGCCAGGTCGCCCTGGGCCGAACGCAATTGGTTCTGCTGATCGGAAGGATCGAGGGTGGCGAGCAGTGTCCCCTTTTCCACCTCGGTGCCGACATCGACGTTACGGCTGGCGATCCGCCCGCCCACGCGGAAGCCGGTATCGCTTTGATAGCGCGCCTGGATGCTGCCGGCGAAGCGCCCCAGATCCTCCTCGTTCAAGGTCTGGACCTTGATCGACAACACCGGCCGTATCGGTGCCGGCGGTGGTTCGCTTTTGGAACAGGCGCTCAGCACCAGCCCGATGGACAACGCCCATAAAGGCTTCATGGCTTGGCTCCCCACGTCAGATCCTTGTAAGTGTCTTCGGCAATCTCGACCTCCATGTCAGGGTGCAAGAGTTGCCCGCCCGCGATGATGACTTTGTCGCCGTCTTTCAACCCGCCGCTGATGATGACCTTGCCGGTCAGGTAGCGGCCGACAGTGACCGAATGCAACTGGGCCTTGCCCTTGTCGTCGACAATCCACACAGCGGGTTCACTGATGTTTTTGGTCAGCGCCGACCACGGCAACTCGATGACCGACTTGCCCGACCCCTTGGCCGTGGCACTCACCACCGAACCCAATTGCATGCCGTCGGGCAGACTGTTGAGGCCGACCTTGACCTGCACGGTACCGGATTGCGCCGACACCGCCGGGGTGATTTCGCGCACGGTGCCGGTGGTTTTGATCGCCGGGTTGTCGAGCAGGCTCAGGACAATGGTGTCATCGCTGGGTTTCTCGGCGAGCAGGGATTCATAAACGTTGAACACCGCATCGCGGTCGCCGTCACGGGCCAGGCTGAAGATCGGCATCGTCGCCTGAACCACCTGGCCGACCTCCGCCTGGCGCTCGGTAATGATCCCCGGCGCATCGGCGATCAGCGCCGTATAGCTCAACTGATCCTTGGCATTGGCCAACTGCGCCTGGGCAGCGCTCAGGGCGCTCTGGCTGCTGTTCAAGGCGGCCTGGGCCGAGTCATATTCACTCTGGCTGGTATAACCCTTGGGCAGGAGTTTTTGCTGGCGTACGAATGCCGCCGCGTTCTGCTTCACCCGCGCTTGTTCGGCGGCCACTTGCGCCTGGGCCGAGTCGACGTTGCTCTGCAAGTCCTTGGGGTCGAGCCGGGCCAGCACTTGCTTGGCGGTCACTCGATCGCCGACGTCAACCGAACGCTGGATGATCTTGCCACCCACACGGAAAGACAGCTCCGTCTGTATCCGCGCCTGAATATCACCGGTGAGGGTAACCGGGGCCGCGTAGTCCGTCGGCTTGACGACTTGCACGAACACCCGGGGCAGGAATTCCTGCACGGGTTTTTTCTGATCGCAAGCCGTCAGCAGGGTGACGACACTCAAGGCCATGACTACTTTGAATCCGGGAACCACCATGCAAACTCCTTGGCCTTTTTCATGTACAGCACGACAGAGAGCTTAGAACAGGATAGCAACCTTGCACGAGCGTCTTATGAAGAAAAAATTCACCCTGCCTTACGTCCAGAACACTTGTGCCAGACACCTGCCCGTAACGGACAATGGGCCTCGCTCGACCCCGCCACAGGAACCCACATGCTCAACACGCTCGCGGTAGCCAACTACCGCTCGATCAACAAACTGGTGATCCCGCTGGGCCGACTGAATCTGATCACCGGCCCCAACGGCAGCGGCAAGTCCAACCTGTACCGTGCGCTGCGCCTGCTGGCGGAAACCGCCCACGGCGGCGTGGTCAATGCCCTGGCCCGTGAAGGCGGGCTGGATTCGACCTTCTGGGCCGGCCCGGAAACCCTCTCCCGGCGCATGCGCAACGGCGAAGTCGCCATCGAGCCCACCGTGCGCCAAGGCGTCAAGCGCCTGCGCCTGGGGTTTGCGGGAGAAGATTTCGGCTACTCGATCAGCCTCGGCCTTCCCGATTCCAATGGTCATTTCATGCTGCCTGGACACAGCTCGCCGATTCCGTCCTATTTCAGCCTCGACCCGCAGATCAAGCGCGAATGCCTGTGGGCAGGCGCGTTCTACCGCCCGGCCAGTCTGCTGGTCGATCGTGACGGCCCGATGATCCGAGCCCGCACCGAGCGCAAGTGGGATGTGCTGACGCAGCACACGCCGACTTTCGACAGCCTGTTCGATCAGGTCGGCAGCCTGCGCGGTTCGCCGGAAGTGCTGGAGATGCGCGAGTTCATCCGCCGCTGGCGCTTTTACGATCATTTTCGCAGCGATGCCGACGCCCCGGCGCGCCAACCGCAACTGGGCACTCGCACGCCGGTGCTGCATCACGACGGACGCGATCTGGCAGCGGCCTTGCAGACGATCATCGAAATCGGCGATCCCGACGCCTTGCGGGCGGCGATCAGCGACGCCTTCCCCGGCGCTCGGTTGAATATCGACCCTCTGCCCGGTGGACGCTTCGCCATCGAGTTCTTTCAGGAAGGTTTGTTGCGGCCGCTGTCTGCCGCCGAGCTGTCGGACGGAACCTTGCGTTACTTGCTGCTGGTCGCCGCGTTGCTGACGCCACGGCCGCCGACACTGATGGTGCTGAACGAACCGGAAACCAGCCTGCATCCGGACCTGCTGCCGGCACTGGCACGCTTGATCATCCGTGCCTCAGCGCAGTGCCAGGTGTGGGTGGTGTCCCATGCCCGGCGCTTGATTTCGGCGTTGCAGGAGGACCCGGACTGCAACTGCATCGTGCTGGAAAAAAATCTGGGCCAGACCGGGATCGTGGGCCAGCGAATGCTGGATGAGCCGGCATGGTATTGGCCGGATTGAGCGCATAAAACCCAAAAAGATCGCAGCCTTCGGCAGCTCCTACAAAGGTTTGCATAGACCCTGTAGGAGCTGCCGAAGGCTGCGATCTTTTGATCTTCAGTCGTAAAAAAAACGCCGACGCTAAATCAGCCGTCGGCGTTTGAAACCGTGAAGGGGTTTGCTTCGCGAATCAGAACGCTGGCAATACCGCGCCGCTGTACTTCTTCTCGATGAAGGCTTTCACTTCCGGGCTGGTCAGGGCCTTGGCCAGTTTCTGGATGGCAACGCTGTCCTTGTTGTCCGGACGGGCCACCAGGAAGTTCACGTAAGGCGAGTCGGCACCTTCGATCACCAGCGCGTCTTTAGCCGGGTTCAGACCCGCTTCCAGCGCGTAGTTGGTGTTGATCATGTCCAGGTCGACCTGATCCAGCACACGCGGCAGCATGGCCGACTCAAGCTCCTTGAACTTGAAGTTGTGCGGGTTCTTGGCGATGTCTTTCGGGGTGGCCAGGGCGTTTTTCGGGTCTTTCAACTCGATCAGGCCAGCCTTCTGCAGCAGGATCAGGGCACGGCCGCTGTTGCTGCCTTCGTTCGGGATAGCGATGGTCGCGCCGTCTTTGAGCTCAGCCAGGGTTTTGACTTTCTTCGAGTAGCCGCCGAAAGGTTCGACGTGCACGCCGATCACGGTTTCCAGGTGAGTGCCTTTGCCTTCGTTGAAGCTCTTGAGGTACGGCAGGGTCTGGAAGTAGTTGGCGTCCAGACGCTTCTGGTCGACCTGCACGTTCGGCTGAACGTAGTCGGTGAAGACTTTGATTTCCAGGTCCACGCCTTCTTTGGCGAGGGTTGGCTTGATCAGCTCAAGAATCTCGGCGTGTGGAACCGGGGTCGCGGCAACCACCAGTTTCTCGCCAGCCTGGGCCAGGCCCGAGGTCAGGGCAGCCGCCAGTGCGGTGAACAACAGAACCTTTTTCATGCAGTGTCCTTATCGAAAATCACAGTCGCTTGTGGCGACGGCTTGAAGATGAGAGTGCCAGTGAAGTGCTATCGCTGGCGTGAAGCGGACAATACCGGGATTTTTTATTCCCGAACAATAACGTTTATTCAGCTTCATATTCCATTTTGTTCATACAACCCTGTAGGAACTGCCGCAGGCTGCAATCTTTTGCTCTTGATCTTTGGCGGCCCGAATTTGCGAGGATCAAAAGATCGCAGCCTTCGGCAGCTCCTACAAAAGCCGGGCGTCACGCAGGAGGTTTTTCAGGGCTGCTTGTTCGGCGGCTGATCCATTAGCGAGAATCTGCTTGATCCGACTGTCGATCTGCGCCAGCGGATCAGGCAAATTCAAATGCTCCGGCAAAATCTCGTCGCCCGTACTCACCAGCAGCGCAAAGTGAATGATGTTTTCCAGCTCCCGGGTATTGCCCGGCCAACTGTGGCGTTCCAGCACAAGCTGCGCCGCTTCGCTGATCAGCGGCACCGGCAGGTCGAGGCGCTGGCTGTAGATGCCGAGGAAGTATTCGGCCAGCGGCAGGATGTCTCCCGTACGCTCGCGCAGTGCCGGCAGTTCGAGCGGGCCCTCGCTGAGGTAGTGATAGAGCCGTTCATGGAATTTTCCGGCGGCCACCGCCTGGGCCAGATCGATGCTGGTGGCCGCCACCAGCCGCACATCCACCGGGCTCGGTTGCTGCGCGCCGACGCGGGTGACTTCATGGTTCTCCAGGGCGGCGAGCAGCTTGATCTGGATCGGCAGCGGCAGGTCACCGATTTCGTCCAGGTACAGCGTGCCGCCGTTGGCCGAGCCGAACCAGCCCGCACGACTGCTCGCCGAACCGCTGTAGCTGCCCGCCGCATAGCCGAACAGCTCGGCGTCGGCGTAGGTCGGGCTGATGGCGCCGCAGTTGACCGACACGAACAACCCGCCGCGATCACTGGCGCGGTGGATATGACGGGCCAGCAACTCCTTGCCGGTGCCGGTTTCGCCACGGATCAGCACCGAGACTGAACGCGTGGCCAGTTGCTCAAGGTCTTCACGTAATTGCCGCGAACGCGGATCGACAAACACCAGCGCCTTGGCACGAATGCTCAGGGGACTTTTTTCGGCGTCGGGAAAGGTCAGCAGCGGCTGACCGAAGGTTTCAAAGCTCATGGCAGACTCCCGCCCAAAACCGCCGGGAGACGGGGGCGTTAAATAAAGAAAGTGTTCAAGCGCGGCGCAGGGCGTGGTGTTCCATGCGGTTTTGCAGGCGATAGAGATAGGCAAAACCCTGCTCCCAACGCTGGTGACCGGACTTCACGTTGATATGCCCCGCCCCCGCCAGAATCCCCGCCTCGGCACCCCAGTTGCGCGCCAGCTCCAAGGCTCGCGGCGCACTGACGGCGCTGTCGTTGTCGGAGCTGACGACCTGGCTGGGGAACGGCAGCAGGTCCGTCGGGATCGGCGCGAAGTTGCGCAAGGCCGGTGCACAGGCCGGGCGCTCGACGTCCGCCGGGGCGACCAGCAGGGCACCGCGCACCTGACGCAGAAATTGCACAGGCGCGGTGGCCGCCCAATGGGCGACGGTGATGCAACCCAGGCTGTGGGCGATCAGGATGACCGGCGTGCTGTCGGCGGCAATCGCCTCGGCCAGCGCCGCGACCCAGTCTTCACGGCGCGGCGTCAGCCAGTCGGCCTGCTCCACCCGTGCGCTGTTCGGCAGGCTGTTCTGCCAGTGGCTTTGCCAATGATCTTCTGGCGATCCTTGCCAGCCCGGCACAATCAGGTAGCGAATTGATTCGTTGCGCATGGGGGAGCTCTCCTGCTGCGTGTCTGTTCCCGGTCGAGTATAGGGAGGAGAGTTATATTCGTTAAGGAATAAGAAGCTATTTATTAAGACCTACATCGAATATCAAACACCCCCCTGTAGGAGCTGCCGAAGGCTGCGATCTTTTGATCTTGATACGCAAAATCAAAAGATCGCAGCCTTCGGCAGCTCCTACAGGTTTGGTGTTTTGCATCGGTATAAAAAAGGGGCCGCACCCTGCCAAGGAGACGGCCCCGGAAAACGAAAATCCGTTAGCGCGCAGTAATCACCGACAACTTGGTAATCCCTGCCCGTTCAATCGATGCCATGGCCCGCGCCACCTCGCCGTAATTCACACCGTCGTCCGCCTGCAACTGCACGCGCACCTCGGGGTCCTTGGCCTTCGCCGACTTGAGGTTGAACTCCAGCAAGTCCGGCTGTATCTCGTCCTTGTTGATGAACAGTTTGCCGGCACCGTCGATGCTCACCACCAACGGGTCCTTCTGCTCCACCGGCGCCACTGCTTCGGTCTTGGGCAGGTTGATCGGTATCGCGTTGGTCAGCAGCGGTGCGGTGACGATGAACACCACCAGCAACACCAGCATCACATCCACCAGCGGCGTCACGTTGATCTCGCTGAGCACCTCATCGGTGTCTTGTGTGGAGAAGGCCATATCAAGACGCCTCCTTCACTTTCTGCGCGTTGCCCTGGGCTGCCACCTTGTGCGCCGTCGGGTGGATCAGCACGCGGAACGAACTCTTCTGCGCCAGGCTGTAGAAGTCGTGGGCGAAGTCATCCAGATCCGCCGCCGTCAGTTTCAAGCGACGCAAAAAGTAGTTGTAAACCAGCACCGCCGGCACCGCGACGGCGATCCCCACGCCCGTGGCGACCAGTGCCGCGCCAATCGGCCCAGCGACCGTTTCAAGGCTTGCCGAGCCCGCCGCGCTGATGCCTTTCAACGCTTCCATGATTCCCCACACCGTGCCGAACAAGCCAATGAACGGCGAGGTGCTGCCAATACTCGCGAGCACGGCCAACCCGGTTTCCAGCGACCGGCGCTCGCGCACGATCTGCTGGCGCAAGGCTCGCTCCAGACGATCCTGATGGTTGATCGCCTGGCTCAAGTCTGCCGCCTGTGGCGTCTCGCCCACCTGGATGGCCGCATAACCGGCCTGCGCCACCCGGGCGGCCGCACCAGGTCGGGTTTCGCTCAGTTCGGCCGCCGAGTCGAGACTCGAAGCGGCCCAGAACTGCTGATGAAACTTTCGATCCTGTGCCTTCAGGCGACCGAACTGCACACCCTTGAGCAATGCCAGGCCCCAGGTCGCGACGGAAAAAACCACCAGCAGCCAGATCACCGCGCTTTCGATGGATTCAAGTGGAGAGGCCAGTAACGTCATGATGTATTCCTCGTGTAAACGTTTCGCGCGAAATTGGTTTCTGTTTAATGAATCTTGAAATCGATGGGCACGCTGACCCAGCCGTCCTGGGCGACATCACCTTGCTTGGCCGGCACGAAACTCCAGCGCTTCACCGCGTTCAGCGCGGCGTCGTCCAGCGCATCGCGACCGCTGCTTTTCTGGATCTGAATTTCGCCGGGCTTGCCGCTGGCCAACACATGCACGCGCAACAACACCGTGCCTTCCCAGCCGCGACGCTGGGCCAGCGACGGGTATTCCGGCGCCGGGTTTTTCAAGTAGCCGGCGGTGGCGGAGGCCGGTGTCACTGGCGCAGGGGCCGGTGGTGCAGGTGGCGACGGGGCCGCGACGGGTGCTGCCGGTTGTGGCGGCGCCGGTGGCTGTTCAATGGCTTTTGGCGCCGGTTTCGGTAGCGGTTTGGCGACCGGTTTGGGCTTGGGTACCGGCTTCGGTGGAGGCGGCTTCACCGCCAGTTCATCCTCCACAGGCGGTGGCGGCTCAATCACGGGTTGCACAGGTTGCGGTGGCGGCGGCTCGACCACCGCAGGCGCCGGACGCGAAAACTCGATGGTCATGGGCGGGACTTCTGGCGGCACGATCGGCAGCACCGGGGTCGGTTGCTGATTGACCCAATAGATCACCGCGCCATGCACCAGCAACGCCAGCACGCCCAGCACAATTGCTTCACGCCGGCGAAGGACGCCTTTGGGGGCTCGTTGCAAACGCAACTGCCCCAAGGGCACCCGGTGCGGTCGGCCGAGGTCGACCAATTCGCCACCGGGTGCCTGGCGCCAAAGCACCTCATGTGCACCGGCGGCGATCTGGACATTGCCCATTGTTTAACTCCCTGCGGTCTCTTTGCGGATAACCGGAACGTCGTGCTGAACATCCCCCGACGACGCCCCGGTAGAGCAATCATTGGCTTGAACGCTTAGCTCTTAAAGCAATGTTTAAGCTTATATTTAGACTTAAAACGAATAACCAAAACCCTCAACCCACCGCCAGAGCCCGCCGTTCAAGGGCTCTGGCGCAGCGGAAAAAATCCGATGCTTTGCGGGCATTGAAAGTATTCATTCGAAGCATGCGTTTTCGCCGTCAGAAGTCGTATCGGCCGGTCACGCCGAGCGTGCGTGGCGTACCGAGCAGGCCTTCATAACCACCGTTGGCAGCCGTCCACAGCGTCGTGTAGTAGGTTTTGTCGAAGGCGTTTTTCAGCCACAACGAAACGTCCCACTGTCCCTGGTTGAAGTCACCGCGCAGACCGGTGGACAGGTTGACCACCGCATAACTCGGGATCTGCCCGAAGTCGGAGTCTTCCACCGTGCCCACCGCTTTGGAGCGGAATGCATAGCTGGCAGTGACGTACTCCTCGAAGCCGTTGCTCAGGTTCCACTTGTATTCACCGTTGGCGTTGCCGATCCATTTCGAGGCGCCGACCACTTGATGGCCAGTGAGGTCGCAAGACGCCGGAGCGCCCGGCGCCAGGCTGACTTCCGGCGGGCACGGCGCATCCTTGTAGGAGAGGTAACTGACGTCGTTGTACGAACCGTTGATGTTCAGCGTCAGGCCGCGCAGCGGGATCAGGGTGCTTTCGAACTCCACGCCACGGGAGCGCACGGAACCGGCGTTGGTCAGGTATTGCACGCGATTGACGTCGTCATAGGCGTTGGTCTGATAGCCGTTGACCTGGGTCCAGAACAGGTTGGCGTTGAGTTGCAGGCGACGGTCCCACAGGGTGCTCTTGAAGCCGAGTTCGGCGTTGTTGGCGCGCTCGGTGCCGATCAGCAACGAGTCGGCACCGGCCACAGGCGCCATACCGACGGCCAGGTTAACCCCACCGGATTTTTCGCCGTGGGACAACGTGGCGTAGGTGAGCAGGTCGTCGGTGAGGTGGTAGCTGAGGTTCAACAGCCCCGACGGACTGGAGCTGTACTGGTTCAGATCGCCGGAATCGTAGGCCCCCGCACGAGCGCGTCGTGCCGCGGCCGCCGCGCCGGTGACTGCGGCACCACCGGCGGGTGCATTGCGGGTCACCCAGGCGTTTTTCTCTTCATAGGTGCCGCGCAGGCCGGCAGTGAAATCCAGGCGTTCGGTCAGGTGCCAGGTGCCCTGTGCGAACAGCGCGAAGCTGTTGGTTTCGATATGACCGTTACCGACACTGTCGATGTTGTTCAGCGCACCGTTGGGCGTGCCGTTCCAGATGTCCGCTTGCGGCCCGTAGAAGGTGAAGGATTTGTTGTCCAGGTCGGAGCCGAAGTAATAAGCGCCGAGCACGTAATCGAAGAACCCGCCGGTAGGCGACGCCAGGCGAAACTCCTGGGAATACTGCTTGTCCTCCACCGAAACCCCGGCGTTGTAGAAGACGGTGGTGTTCAGGCCGTCATCATTGCGCGGGGTGAAATTCCACCAGCGATAGGCGCTGATGGACGTCAGGGTGAAGTCGCTCGGCAGCGTCCAGTTGGCCTCCACCGACGTGCCGCCCTGATGCACGGTGACATGTTGGTCGTTGTTCAGGTTGACCTTGCGGTGGGTGCCGTCGACCAGTGTCGCGCCCGTGGCATTGGCCCGGGTCTGGTAAAGGTTGGTGCCATTGATGGTCGGCCCGGTGTTGAACAACACGCGGGTGCCGGCGCTGGAGTCTTCTTCGTTGTAGTCGCCGATCCAGCGCAGGTTGAACGATTCGTTCGGCTTGAACAGCAACTGGCCACGGAAGCCATCGCGCGAGCCGCCGTTCAAATCGTGGCCGTCGAATTCGTTCTTGATATCGCCGTCGCTGCGGGTGCGATACGCAGAAAAGCGCCCGGCGAGCTGGTCATTCAGCGGGCCGGAAATCGTGCCCTTGGTCTGGAAGTAACCGTCCTCGCCCACCGAAGACTCGATGCTGCGTTCCGGGGTGAACGTTGGCGCGCGGGTGCTGATGTTGATCACACCGGCCGTGGTGTTCTTGCCGAATAAGGTGCCTTGCGGACCGCGCAGCACTTCGAGCTGCTCGATGTCCATCAGGTCGAATACAGCCATGCCCGGCCGGCCGAGGTAAACGTTATCGAGGTACAGGCCGACACTGCCTTCCAGGCCATCGCTGGCCGGGTTGTTGCCCAGGCCACGAATCGACACGCTGGACTGGCGCGCATGCATGTAGGCGACGTTGACGCTGGGCACCAGTTGCTGCAAATCCTGGATGCGATAGACCCGCTGGGCTTCCAGGGTCTGGCCGCTGACCACGCTCATCGGGGTGGGTACGTCTTGCGAGCTTTCTTCGCGGCGGCGAGTCGTGACCGTCACGGTTGCCAGTTGGGTATTGTCGGCCGTGGCGGTTTTTGCCGGGGTGGTTTCAGGGGTGGCGCTCTCGGCCGCATAGCCTTGGGTCCAGCTGGCACTGCCTGCCAGTAACAGGGCCAGGGGCAGGCGTTTGAGCCGTTGGGGTGAGGAGGTTTGAGCAAAGTGCAACGGACTCATAAGGCGGGGTTCCCGATCAGAAGAAATGCTTTATTGCTTGCCAGGCCGCCATCGCGAGCAAGCTCGCTCCCACACTGATCCTGTGAACACCTAAGACCCCCTGTGGGAGCGAGCTTGCTCGCGATAGCGTCGGCTCAGACGCCGTCGATATCCGGACCTTTCACCGTCTGGCTGACCTGCCCGTTCACACCCACCGGCACTTCACCCTTGAGCGTCACACGGCGCACGATCCGGTCCTGGGTCCCGTAGTCATCCACCGCATAATGCTGGGTCGAGCGGTTGTCCCAGATCGCCACGTCACCGGCCTTCCAGCGCCAGCGCACGATGTTTTCCTGGCGGATCACATGACTTTGCAGCAACCCGAACAGGTGCGCCGAATCGGCCTGGGAATAGCCCTTGATGCGTTTGACGAAATGCCCCAGCAACAGGCTCTTCTCGCCGCTGATCGGGTGCACGCGCACCACCGGGTGTTCGGTCTCGTAAACCGTCGAGGTGAAGACCTTGCGATAACGCTCCAGCTTCTCCGCCGAAACGTCCGGCCGGGTGCCGGCGTAGTCGTATTCGTTGCTGTGCACGGCGACCAGTTTGTCGGCCAGCTCACGCAGCTCCTCCGACAACCCGTTGTAGGCGGTGGCGGTGTTGGCCCACAGAGTGTCGCCACCGAAAGCCGGGGCCACCACCGAGCGCAGTATCGAGGCTTTGGGGTAGGCCTCGACGAAGGTCACGTCGGTGTGCCAGGAGCTCGCACGCTGGCCCTCGGCACCGTCCAGTTCCAGCAGAAAACGCGTGCCTTCACGCACCGGCACGGTCGGGTGGGCCACCGGTTCGCCGAGCAGGTGGGCGAACGCCTCCTGGCGCTGATCGTCGAGTTGGGTCTGCTCGCGGAAGAAGATCACTTTGTATTGCAGCAGCGCCTGTTGAATGGCTTCAACAGTGGCGGCATCCAGCTCGCCGGAAAGCTGTACGCCACGGATTTCGGCGCCGATGCGACCGGCCACCGGATGGATTTCAAGCGCGTGAACAGCGGGTTGTACTGCGAAAGCGGCATTGCTCATGGGTAGACCCTCATCAGACTGCTTGCGGTTGAACCGGCCGCGAAACACTGCTCTATCTATATTCCTTTTAGATCTAATAGATATCTACATGCTTCGTTGACGGAATAAGAGGTTGCATTTAAAACCTCAGTCAACCCTCGTCGCAAATGCCTTCGAGCTATTTTTAGGATGCCGGAAAAGCATATGGATCTTCGCCAGTTGCGTTACTTCATCGCCCTCGACGAACACCGCAGTTTCGTGCGCGCGGCCGAGGCCATGGGCATTACCCAACCGGCCTTCAGCCGCAGCATCCAGGGGCTGGAGCAAGAGTTCGGCTGCGTGTTGGTGGACCGTGGCAACAAGGATTTGCGCCCCACCCCAGAGGGCCTGGTGGTGCTGCAACATGCCCGCAGCCTGGTGCAGGGTGCGGCGCTGCTCAGCTCGGAAGTGACGCAGATGACCAAGCTCGATGCCGGGGAACTGCGCTTCGGTTGCGGCCCGGCGCCAGCGGTAAAACTGGTGCCGGATGCGGTGGCGCAATTCATCAATGCACACCCGAAAGTGCGCACCTGCTTCGAGGTGGATAACTGGGAAAAACTCAGCCGCGCCCTGAGCCGTGAGGAGATCGAATTCTTCATCGCCGACATCCGCCACTTCGAGTCCGACCCGAACTTCCAGACCCAGGCGCTGACGCCCAAGCGCGGTGTGTTTTTCTGCCGTCCCGGGCATCCACTGCTGGCCAAGGAGAGCCTGTCGACCAACGACATGTTCGACTACCCGCTGGCGACCACGAAGATCCCGCCAGGCATTCGCAAACTGCTGGCAAACCTCAGTGGGCGGGTGGATTTTTCGCCGACCCTCGAGACCGAACATTTTCCGGCGCTGGTGAAGGTGGTGCTGCAATCGAATGCGATTGGCGTGGGGACTGAAGAGGCCTTTGTTGAAGACATTGCCCAAGGTGCGCTGGTGCTGCTGCACTGGCGTAATTTGCCGCAGAACATCGAGAGCATGAATGCGCGGTGCGGGATTGTCAGTCGCACCGGGTTCCGGTTGTCCCCCGCGGCGCGGGCGATGATCGAGACGTTGGTGGCGGTGGACAGGCAGCAGATGGCCGTTGCGGTTTGAAGATCAAAAGATCGCAGCCTTCGGCAGCTCCTACAAGGACACGGTGATCCCTGTAGGAGCTGCCGAAGGCTGCGATCTTTCAAATTTTCAGAGGCGCCACCCAATCCGTCACCTTGAACGGTTTGCGAATCAGCTTCTGCTGCGACGCCAGGTCCACCGCATCCTGCAATTTGCCAAGGAACACCGGATCAAGTGTCGACGGGAATACCTCGCTCAATTTCTGATCCTTCAGATCCTGGCTGAGAATCACCGGCGGGTAACTCGCCAACCCCGACACCAACTGAACGTAAGCGTCCTTGTTGCTGTCCTGGGTCAGCCACGCCACCGCTTGCTGTTGAGCCTTGAGCAGTGTGGCGACCGCCTCGGGGTGCTCGTCGACAAACTTCCCGGTCCCCACCAACACGGCCTGCACACTGCCGGCGCCGCCCAGGTCCTTGGTGGTCAGAGGCAACTCGGCCAGCCCCTTGGCCTGTAATGCGGTGAGCCCGGAACCACCCCACGAGGCATCGATCTGCTTCGCCGCCAGCGCCGCCACCGCCGCGTTGAAGTCGAGGTTGATGACTTTCACATCCTTCTCGCTCAACCCCTGACTGGCCAGCGCCGCATCGAAGGACAACTGGCTGGCCGTGCCACGGAAGATCGCCACGCGTTTGCCCTTGAGGTCTTGCAGGGTCTTGATCCCCGAACCCGGTACCACGCCGAGGTAGTGCTTCACCCCGCGCGCCGAGGCGCTGAGCAATCGCGTATCCAGACCATTGGACTTGCCGATGATGGCTGCCAGGTCGCCGAGGTAGGCCAGGTCCACCTGACCATTGGCGAACGCTTCGTTGATCACCGGGCCTGCGCCCTTGAAGAAGCTCCACTGAATCTTGATGCCTTGATCGGCAAAGGCCTTTTCGAAGATCTGTTGATCGCGCAACACATCCACTACACCGCCACCGCTGTGTTGGGTACCGGCACTCAGGTCCGGCACGGCGATGCGGATTTCCTTGAGCTCGCCGGCGTTGGCCGTGAAGGCCAGCAGCCCCGCCAGGGCCGGGGCGGCGAACAGGCTGATGACACGTTTGAAGGGAAGGTTCATGGGTGCGGCTCCTTGGGGCAACGGGCGTTGATGAGCCGAAAGTAGGCCGAATCAGAACCAACACTTAAATACTATAAATTCACATTTTTAGATCATATGGATCTATGCCAACACCTGCGGACCTCTCCGCCGGGTATGCCTTGGCAGCATTGAAAATATTCTTGGAATGCATTGGATGCAGCGGCTGATGGAGGCCTTAAATGGTCTCGCTTATCTCTCAATAGCATTGAATTGAATTTTTATAGATCAATTTCGCATACACCTTAACCCCCTGTGGGAGCGAGCTTGCTCGCGATAGCGGTGTGTCATCCAGCACATAAGTCGCCTGACACACCCTCATCGCGAGCAAGCTCGCTCCCACAAAAAGCAGGCTTGCATTGCAACCCGACAACGGAGGTCACCCATGGCCCGTGTTTCCCTTCTGAGCCTACCGCTGGCCGCACCTCGGCTTGATGGTCGACGACATTGGCCGACGCTGAGCCAGCGGCTCTTGCCCTGGCTATTACCCTTCAGCCTGTTTGCCCTCTGGTGGCTCGCCAGCCGCAACCACTGGATGAGCGAGCAGATCCTGCCGGCGCCGACCCTGGTCTGGAGCAGTGCCGTTGAATTGTCCCAAGGCGAGTTGTGGAGCCATTTGTGGATCAGCCTGCAACGTTTGTCCTGGGGCCTGCTCGCGGGGATCAGTGTCGGTGCGGTATTGGGCGCGGCGCTGGGTTTCAGTCGTACGCTCGAACGCCTGGTGTTTCCCACCTTCGCCGGGTTGGCGCAAGTCCCGACCCTGGCCTGGATTCCCTTGTTCATGGTGTTTTTCGGCATCGGTGAAGTGCTGAAGCTGGTGGTGCTGATCAAGGCCATCGTGGTGCCGGTGACGCTGCATACACTGGTCGGCGTGCGCGACGCGCAACCCAGGCTGCGCGAAGCCGCCGCCGTGTTGCGCCTGCCCAGGCACCTGTTGATCCGCCGTCTTGTGCTGCCTGCCGCACTGCCGGCTTTCATGGCCGGTGTGCGACTTGCGCTGGCCGCCGGATGGACCTCGCTGCTCGCTGTCGAACTGCTCGCGTCCAGCGAAGGCATCGGCTACCTGATGGTCTGGGCACGCCAGTTGTTCATGCTCGACATCGTCTTCGTGTGCATCGTGGTGATCGGCTTGATCGGCGTGGCGATGGACCGCGGCATCGGCCTGCTGGACAGGAAGCTGGTGCACTGGCCGCACCCGGCCACCGCCGAAATCCGTCGCGGGCCGCGTTATCAAGGCTGGCAACGGCTGCAACCGTGGCTGCTGCCACTGGCGCTGCTGGCGGTGTGGCAATTGAGCTCGGATCAGCAGTGGATTGACCCGAACATACTGGTCAGCCCGCTGGCCGTCCTGCACACCACCTGGCATGGCCTGCTCGACGGCACGCTGATTGGCGGCATGGCCCTGAGCCTGGGCCGCACCCTTGGCGGGCTGCTGCTCGGTGGCGGGCTCGGCTTTGCTCTGGGCCTGTTGCTTGGACTGTCGCACACCAGTGAACGCGTGCTCGGCCCGACCCTCGCCGCCCTCCGCCAGATCGCCATATTCGCCTGGGTGCCGCTGCTCACCGCTTGGTTCGGCCTGGGGGAATTGGCCAAGTGGGTGTTCGTCGCCCTCGCCGCGTTTTTCCCGCTGTTCATCGCCACCCAACGCAGCGTCGCCAATCTCTCGCCACAACTCAACGAGGCTGCCCAAGTGTTGCGCCTGAATCTGCGCCAGCGCCTCGGTCGATTGGTGTTGCCGGGGGCGGCGCCGGGAATTTTCGCAGGCCTTCGCCTGAGCCTGATCTACGCCTGGCTCGGCACCATCGGCGCCGAATATTTCATGCCGTCCAACGGCGGCATCGGCAGCCAGATGATCGGCGCCCAGCAACTGCTGCGCATGGACCTGATCATGGCCGGCATGCTGCTGGTGGGCCTGACCGGCGCCCTGCTCAACCTCATTGGCCAACGCCTGGAAATCCGCGCCACTCGCTGGAGACACGCATGAACGCACCGATTGTCAGCTTCAATCACGTGGGCAAGACCTTCGACGTCGACGGCTTCGAACTGGAGGCCATTCGCGAATTCAACCTGGATATCGCCGAGGGCGAGTTCGTCGCCATCGTCGGCTCCAGCGGTTGCGGAAAATCCACTTTACTGCGGCTGTTGGTGGGCCTCGACAGGCAATTTCGCGGGCAGATAAGCGTCGATGGCAAAGCCGTCACCGGCATCGGTGGCGAGCGCGGCATCGTCTTTCAGGAACACCGTTTGTTCCCGTGGCTGAGCGTGGCCGACAACATCGGCCTGGGCCTGGTCAACGAACCATTGAGCGCCGCGCAAAAGCACTGGCGTATCCATGATTTCATCGAGCTGGTGGGCCTCGGCGACTTCGCCCGCGCCTATCCGCACCAGCTCTCCGGCGGCATGGCGCAGCGCGTGGCCATCGCCCGCGGCCTGGTGGCCAGCCCACGGATTCTGCTGCTGGACGAGCCCTTCGGCGCCCTCGACGCACTGACCCGCCAGCAGATGCAGGACGAACTGCTGGCGATCCGCGCGCGGGCAAAAATCACCACAGTGCTGGTCACCCACGATGTCGAGGAAGCGATCTTCCTCGCCGACCGCGTGGTGGTGATGGAGCCGCGTCCGGGGCGGATCAAGCAAGTGGTCGACATTGCCCTGCCCCATCCACGCCAGCGCAGCAGTTTCGACTTCCACCAATTGCGCGAAGAACTGCTTCACGAACTCACCAGCGACGGTCACTACCAGCCTCCCGTGCCGGTGCAGGTCCGCGATCTGCCGCTGTCCTTCATTGCCTACTGAAAAAGGAAATGCTTGATGCCGCAACGTCCCAACTTTTTAGTGATCCTGGCCGATGACCTGGGCTTTTCCGACCTCGGCGCCTTCGGCGGCGAAATCAATACGCCGAACCTCGATGCCCTGGCCAACAATGGCCTGCGCCTGACCGATTTCCACACCGCACCGACCTGCTCGCCGACCCGCTCGATGCTGCTCACCGGCACCGACCACCACATCGCCGGCATCGGCACCATGGCCGAAGCCCTGACCCCGGACCTGATCGGCAAACCGGGTTATGAAGGGCACTTGAACGACCGCGTGGTCGCCCTGCCCGAGCTACTGCGCGAGGCGGGTTACCAGACGTTGATGAGCGGCAAATGGCACCTGGGCCTGACCGCCGAATTGGCACCCCACGCCCGGGGTTTCGAGCGTTCGTTTTCGCTGTTGCCCGGTGCGGCCAACCATTACGGCTTCGAGCCGACCTACGATGAAACGACGCCACGGCTGCTGAAATCCACGCCGGCGCTGTATATCGAAGATGACCGGTTCATCGACGAACTGCCGAAGGATTTTTATTCTTCCGATGCCTTTGGCGACAAGCTGCTGCAATACCTCAAGGAGCGCGACCAGACCCGGCCGTTCTTCGCCTACCTGCCGTTTTCCGCACCGCACTGGCCGCTGCAGGCACCGGCCGAGGTGGTGGAAAAATACCGCGGGCGCTATGACGCCGGCCCCGAAGTGCTGCGGCTGGAACGTCTGGAAAAGCTCAAGAAGCTGGGATTGATCGAGGCCGATGTCGAGCCGCATCCCCTGATCCAGCTGAGCGCACAGTGGGATGCGTTGAGTGATGAACAGCGGCAGATTTCCGCGCGGGCCATGGAAGTTTATGCGGCGATGGTCGAGCGCATGGACTGGAACATCGGGCGTGTCGTCGATTACCTGCGTCAGCAGGGACAACTGGACAACACCTTCATCCTGTTCATGTCCGATAACGGTGCGGAAGGGGCATTGCTGGAGGCTTTCCCGAAATTCGGTCCGCAGTTGCTGACCTATCTCAACCAGCATTACGACAACAGCCTGGACAACATCGGCCGCGCCAACTCCTACGTCTGGTACGGACCGAACTGGGCGCAAGTGGCGACCGCGCCGTCGCGACTGTTCAAGGCCTTCACCACCGAAGGCGGGATTCGCGTGCCGGCGCTGGTGCATTACCCGCAGCTGCCGCTCAAGGGCCAGATCAGCCATGGGTTTGGCACGGTGATGGACATCACGCCGACCATTCTCGACCTGGCCGGCGTGCGCCATCCGGGCAAGCAATGGCACGGCAAACCCGTGGCGCAAGTTCGCGGGAAGTCGTGGCTGGGGTTCCTGTCGGGCGAGACGGCGCACGTGCATGACGAGCACACCGTCACCGGGTGGGAATTGTTCGGTCGGCGGGCGATTCGGCAGGGGCAGTGGAAGGCAGTGTACATCCCGGGACCGGTGGGGCCGGCGACCTGGCAGCTGTATGACCTGGGCAGTGATCCGGGGGAGATTCATGACCTGGCGTCGAGCCAGCCGCAGAAGCTCAGTGCCTTGATCGAGCATTGGCAGCGGTATGTGGATGAGACTGGGGTGATTCTGAGTGAGTCGCCGTTTCAGCCGGATTGATGTTGTCTGAACCGGCCCCTTCGCGGGCAAGCCCGCTCCCACAGGTTTCTGCGGTGAATGCAAAATTTGCATTCAGCACAAATCACTGTGGGAGCGGGCTTGCCCGCGAAGAGGCCCTTACAGACAGCCCTTAAGCCTGAGCCGTACGCCCCTTTTCCGCGACCAACTCTTCCCTGCGCTCAAACCGATTCGCCCGCGCAAACGTACCGAAATCATTGAACCGCACCCCCATCTCGCGCATCACCTTGTGCGCCACCGGCACGGTCAACTGGCGGATGTAGAAGGGTTCCTTCACCACAAAGTGATGGATCCCGTGGCTGCTGCCGAAGTTGAAGCAGAACGCCTGCAGTGGCCACAGCCACGGGGCATTGAGTACCTGGCATTGCTGCATCACGTTGCCCGGCTCCACGTCACCGTAGTAATGCATGTTCGAGCTGATGAAGTGCAGGCAGAAGGTGCGCAACACGTTCGGGCCGATGATCACGACGGCTGCGATGTCGATCACCTGCATCACCGACAACGTCGTCGCCGACCACTCGATCGGTGCGCCCATCAGATGCGCAACGCCATTCGCTGCATGGAAACCGAGAAACACGTACCACGCGCCCCAGTGCATCAGTGCCAGCGGTGCATAGACCTTCAGCGTGCGTTTGATGATGCTGAACTTCATCGCCCAGGTTTTGGCGCGCAGCATGCGGATGACCGAGGACATGATGTTGTCGCCGATCATCAACAGCCGCGCAAAACCCCAGGGTTCGCCATTGGTGATGGCGCGCTCTTCCGTGTCGGTCTCAGAGCCCGACACCTTGTGGTGATTGAGGTGCAGATGGCGGCGAATCCACGGGTTGATGGTGCTTGGGCGCGCCAGCCACACCAATCCCATCATCAAGTTGTGCGGCACTTTCTGCTTGCGAAAGTACATGCTGTGGATCAGGTCGTGCTCCAGCTCATGGGTCAGCGAGGCGAAAAACGCGTTGAGCAGCAGGCACGCCCACCAGGCCATGTGCCCGGTCATATAGAGCGCCGCCGAACCGACCATACCGGCGATGGCGAAGGTCAGAATGCCTGCGCCGAGGGCGTCCTGATGCTTGAGAATCGGGTATTGCTCACGCAGTTCGACACCTCTGGCCAGCACCACTTCACGGATATGGGCTGATCGTTGGGCTGCATTCAGTCGTTGGGGGCTTGCAGAAGTACGGTCCATGCTTCCATCCTCTGGTTATTGATGGTTGCATCCTGCCTTGCGGAACCTCGCAATGCGGTAGCCGTGAACGCCAACCTGTTGACTGGAAGCGCCAATCAGCATGACTGAACCGACCTCCCTCGCCAGCTGGACCCGCGCCCTGCGCAAGCAACTCGATGCCCTTGGCATTGACAGCACCGCCCTGTGCCAGCAAGCGGGGCTCGACCCGCAACTGATGGACGACCCGAACGCGCGCTACCCGCTGTCGGGCACCACACACCTGTGGAATCTGGCAGTGCAGGCCAGCGGCGACCCGGCGATCGGTTTGCGGGTTTCGCGTTTCGTCAGTCCGACCACCTTCCATGCGCTAGGGTATGCACTGGTGGCCAGCGGCAGCCTGCGGGAAGTGTTCGAGCGCATCGTGCGCTATCACCAGGTGGTCAGTGATGCCCTGGAGCTGGAACTGACTCGCGCCGAGGATCGCTACCGTTTCCGTCTGAAAATCCCCGCTGGCAATCCCGCCCCGGCCTTCGAAGCCATCGATGCGTTCATGGCGATTTACGTGCGCACCTGCCGCAATCGCCTGGGCCGCGACTACGCACCGTTGGAGACTTACCTGCGCCGCCCGGAGCCGGCAGACGCGCACCAATGGCATAAAGTCTTTCGCTCGCCCGTGCACTTCGGTGCCGACGAGGACCGGCTTGAGTTCGCCCTCATCGACTTCGACAGCCACCTGGACGACGCCAACCCGGAACTGGCCGAACACAACGAAACCGTGCTCAAGCGCACCCTGGCGCAACTCAAGCCGCTGACGTGGGAGCGCAAGGTCCGCGACGCCATTGAAGAACAACTGCCCGAAGGCGAACCCAGCGCCGAGCACATCGCCAAGGCTCTGCACCTGAGCCTGCGCAGCCTGCAACGGCACTTGGCGGACGAGGGCTGCCGGTTCGATACGCTGCTCAACGAAAGCCGCGAAAACCTCGCGCTGTTGCACCTGCGGGACCCGCAGGTGTCGCTGAGCGAAATCAGTTATCTGCTCGGGTTTGCCGATACCAGCAGCTTCAGTCGTGCATTCAAGCGTTGGACAGGGATGACACCGGGGCAGTTTCGGGATGGGTTGCGCTGATTGATTCGGAAGGTGAGTTGGCTGGTCTGGCCCCATCGTCGGAACGCCGCCCGGAGCAAGCCCGCTCCCACAGGTTTTTCGGTGACCACAAATCTCTGATTCACCCAGCCCCCCTGTGGGAGCGAGCTTGCTCGCGATAGCGGACTTTCAGTCGACATACCTGGAGACTGACACACCGTCATCGCGAGCAAGCTCGCTCCCACAAGGGATATGCGTCGAGTTTCAGATTGTGGCCAGTGTCCGCAACCGCTCGGCATCGAGGATTTCGATCTCGCCGTAACTCAGCCCGATAACTCCCTGCCCCTGCAACTCCTTGAGAATCTGGTTGGTGGTCTGGCGCGACAGCGACAACATGGCGGCAAGCTGCTCCTGGGGCAGTTGCAGGACGCGTCGCGGCGGGGCGGTCTCGCCATAGCCTTCGGCGATCATCAGCAAGCGGTGCGCCAGCCGCGCGGGGGCCGGCAACAGGCTCAGCTGTTCGAGGTTGATGAAGGTCATGCGCAGTTTCTGGCTCATCAGCAACGCCAGTTGCCGCCAGTGCTGCGGATGCTCGTCGAGTAACGTCAGCAAGATGTTCTGGGGAATGTGCAGCAGTGTGCACTGGCCCACGCCGTAGGCATCGTGGGTGCGTGGCTGGCCATCGAACAGGCAGATCTCGCCGAACCAGTGCGGCGGCTCCACCAGGCTCAGCAAGGCTTCCTTGCCCTGCTCGCTCACGGCACCGACGCGTACCGCGCCTTCAAGCACCGCGTACAGGCCGCAGGGCGGATCGCCACGCTTGAACAGCCGCTGGCCCGGCGACAGCCGCCGCAGTCTGGCCGCCGACAGCAGGCTATCCTGTAGGGAAACAGGCAAATGGCTGAACCACTGACCGCTCATCAGGCGTGGACGCCAGACCTGCATATCCATGAAAACTCCTAGAGATTGTCGCCTGGCTGACAGAGCGGGAAGTGACCCCGGGGCATGATCAATCACCCCACAGGAGAACAACAATGAAAAGCCTCGTCGACCACCTCAGTCAATACGCCGCCTATCACCGTGACCCGCGCAATATTGCATCGCACTTTATCGGTATTCCGCTGATCGTGGTCGCCGTCGCGGTGTTGCTGTCCCGGCCGCAATGGTCGCTGGGTGGCGTATGGCTGTCACCGGCGGTGCTCGTTTCGCTGGCATCGGCGTGGTTTTACCTGCGCCTGGAATTGCGCCTGGGCGTGTTGATGACCCTGTTGCTCGGGCTGAGTGTCTGGGCCGGTCATGCGCTGGCACAGCAAAGCACGTTGGTCTGGCTGGGCAGCGGCGTGGCGATGTTCGTGATCGGTTGGGCGATCCAGTTTGTCGGCCATCACTACGAAGGGCGCAAACCGGCCTTCGTCGATGACGTGACCGGGTTGATTGTCGGACCGTTGTTTGTGGTGGCGGAACTGGCGTTCATGCTGGGGATGCGGCGTGAGCTCAAAGAGCAGATTGAGGCGCGAGCGGGTGAAGTGCGGGTCAATCCGAAGCGTGCTGCTGTCTAGATAGCAATCGCGAGCAAGCTCGCTCCCACAGTGGATCAGGGTCGAACACAATAGTTGTGGCCAACCCAAATCCCTGTGGGAGCGAGCTTGCTCGCGATGCTTTTGCTTTAGATGTTGGCAACCTTCTGCCAGACCTTCGGCTTGAAGAACAACGTCTCCCCCTTCGCCAACCCGATCAGGCTGTCGTGATCCTTGACCACTTCGGCCTCGATCAGATCGCTCTGCCCTTCGACCTTCAGCGTTACCCGCGTTGTCGCGCCCAGCGGACGAATATCGCGCACTTCGGCCGCGTGGTGATCTTCCAGTTCATGGCGCGACAGCGACACTTCGTGCGGGCGGAACAGCACGTGGTGGTCTTCGCCCAGGTGCAGGCGGTTCGAATCGCCGAGGAAGTGATAGACGAAATCGCTGGCCGGGTTTTCGTAGACGTCGCCCGGTGAGCCGATCTGCTCGATCACCCCCTTGTTCATCACCACGATACGGTCGGCGACTTCCATCGCTTCTTCCTGGTCGTGGGTCACGAACACCGAGGTCAGGTTGATGTCTTCGTGCAGACGCGCCAGCCAGCGGCGCAGTTCCTTGCGAACCTTGGCGTCGAGGGCGCCGAAAGGTTCGTCGAGCAGCAGCACTTTCGGCTCCACCGCCAGCGCCCGCGCCAAGGCAATGCGCTGGCGCTGACCACCGGAGAGTTGCTCCGGATAGCGATCCGACAACCAGTCCAGTTGCACCATGTTCAACAGCTCGTGAACCTTGGTTGCGATCTGGCTTTCACTCGGGCGCTGGTTTTTCGGCTTCATGCGCAGGCCGAACGCGACGTTGTCGAACACCGTCATGTGGCGGAACAGGGCGTAGTGCTGGAACACGAAACCGACGTTGCGATCACGCACGTCGTGGCCGGAAACGTCTTCACCGTGGAACACGATGTTGCCCTTGTCCGGGGTTTCCAGGCCCGCGATGATCCGCAGCAGCGTGGTCTTGCCGCAGCCCGACGGGCCGAGCAACGCGACGAGTTCGCCGCTCTGGATGTCCAGGCTGATGTTGTCCAGCGCCTTGAACGCGTTGAAATTCTTGCTGACGTTACGCACTTCGATCGACATGAATTATTCCTCCGCGGCGCTGGCGCGCAGGCGGTTAATACGGTTTTCGCTCCACTGCTTGAGCAGCAGGATGAAGAGCGCCAGGATCAGCAACAGGCTCGCCACGGCGAACGCGGCCACGTGGTTGTATTCGTTGTAGAGGATCTCGACGTGCAGCGGCAGGGTGTTGGTCACCCCGCGAATGTGCCCGGAAACCACCGATACTGCACCGAATTCCCCCATGGCCCGCGCAGTGCACAACACCACGCCGTAGATCAGGCCCCATTTGATGTTGGGTACGGTGACGTGCCAGAACATCTGCCAGCCGTTGGCGCCCAGCAGACGCGCGGCCTCCTCTTCCTGAGTGCCTTGTTCCTGCATCAGCGGGATCAGTTCACGGGCCACGAACGGCACGGTGACGAAAATCGTCGCCAACACGATGCCCGGCAGGGCGAAGACGATCTGGATGTCGTGATCCTGCAGCCATGGGCCAAACAGGCCCTGGGCGCCGAACATCAGCACATAGACCAGGCCGGCGATTACCGGCGACACAGAGAACGGCAGGTCGATCAGCGTCACCAGCATGCTCTTGCCGCGGAACGAGTACTTGCTCACGCACCACGCAGCGCTGACGCCGAACACCAGGTTCAACGGCACCGAAATCAGTACGGCGATGACCGTGAGTTTCAGTGCCGACAACGCGTCCGGCTCAAAGATCGCGGTGAAGAACGCACCGAGGCCGAGCTTCAGGCCCTGGGACACCACGATGAACAGCGGCAGCAGCAGGAACAGGGCAAAAATCAGCCAGCCAAGGCCGATCAGGATTCGCCGCGAAGTCGCGCTGCCACGACGGGCAGCGTTCGAGGAAGCGGCAGCAATAGACGATTGGGACATGGGTGCGCCTCCTTATGGGGTTTCGATGCGTCGCTGCAACAAGTTGATCAGCAGCAACAGGACGAAGGAAACCACCAGCATCAGTACACCAATGGAGGTAGCGCCGGTGTAATCGTATTGGTCGAGTTTGACCATGATCAGCAGCGGCAGAATCTCGGTTTTCATCGGCATGTTGCCGGCGATGAAAATCACCGAACCGTACTCGCCGACCCCGCGGGCAAAGGCCAGCGCGAAACCGGTCAGCCAAGCAGGCAGCAGTGCCGGCAGCAGGATATGGCGGAAAACCTGCAACGGTTTAGCCCCCAGGCACGCCGCTGCTTCTTCGACTTCACGAGGAATATCCGCCAATACTGGCTGTACGGTACGTACTACGAATGGAAGTGTCACAAAAGTGAGGGCAAGGGTGATGCCCAGGGGGGTGTAGGCGATCTTGAAACCCAGATCCGCTGCAAACTGACCAACCAGGCCGGTAGGGGTGTACAGCGCCGTCAGTGCAATACCGGCCACCGCCGTGGGCAATGCGAACGGCAAGTCGATCATTGCATCGATCACTTTTCGTCCAGGGAAGGTATAGCGCACTAATACCCAGGCCAGCAGCGTGCCGATGATGCCGTTGATGATGGCGGCACACAGGGCGGTGCCGAAGCTGAGCTTCAGCGCCGCCAGCACCCGTGGTGCCGAGATGATTGCCCAGAACTGATCCCAGGTGAGTTGAGCGGCATGCACGAACATCGCCGCCAGCGGTATGAGCACAATCAGGCTGAGGTACACCAAGGTGTAGCCCAGCGTCAGCCCGAAGCCGGGTATGACGGGGGAGATACGACGCGACATAAAAGTCCTTGGTTAAAAAGCGATCAACTAAACCCATCCTTGTGGGAGCGGGCTTGCTCGCGAAAGCAGTGTGTCAGTCAACATTAATGCCGCCTGATACACCGCCTTCGCGAGCAAGCCCGCTCCCACATGTTATGCAGCTTAAGCCAGGTTATTGCGCCTGGTAGATCTGGTCGAACACGCCCCCGTCATTGAAGAATTTCGGCTGTGCGGTTTTCCAGCCGCCGAAGTCCTTGTCGATGCTCACCAGTTCCAGTTTCGGGAACTGCTGGGCGTACTTGGCGGCCACGTCCTTGTCACGCGGGCGATAGAAGTTCTTCGCCGCGATTTCCTGGCCGGCCGGGCTGTACAGGTGCTTGAGGTAGGCTTCGGCGATCTGCTCGTTGCCCTTTTTCTCGGCATTCTTGTCGACCACCGCCACTGGTGGCTCGGCAAGGATCGACAGCGAAGGCACGACGATGTCGAACTTGTCAGCGCCGCCCTCTTCTTTCAGGGCCAGGAAGGCTTCGTTTTCCCAGGCCAGCAACACATCGCCCTGACCGTTGTTGACGAAAGTAATGGTCGAGCCGCGGGCGCCGGTGTCCAGCACGGGCACGTGCTTGAACAGGGTTTGCACGTATTCCTTGGCCTTGGCTTCGTCACCGCCATTGGCTTTGAGGCCATAGGCCCAGGCCGCGAGGAAGTTCCAGCGCGCACCGCCGGAGGTTTTCGGGTTCGGCGTGATCACCGAAACGTCATTCTTGACCAGGTCGCCCCAGTCCTTGATGCCTTTAGGGTTGCCCTTGCGCACCAGGAACACGATGGTCGAGGTGTAAGGCGTGCTTGCGTCCGGCAGGCGCTTTTGCCAGTCAGCCGGCAGGGTCTTGCCGAGCTTGGCGATTTCGTCGATGTCACCGGCCAGGGCCAGGGTCACGACGTCGGCGCGCAGGCCATCGATCACCGCCCGGCCTTGCTTGCCCGAGCCACCATGGGATTGCTGGATTTTCACGGTGTCGCCGGCATGTTCCTTTTGCCAGAACTTCACGAATTCGGCGTTGTAGTCCTGGTACAGCTCGCGGGTCGGGTCGTACGACACGTTGAGCAGTTCGTAGTCCTTGGCAACTGCAGAACCGGCAAAAAGGGCGCTGGCCAGGGCGGCCAAAGCGAAATGACGAATCGACGACATGGTGAAAGCTCCCGGGATTCTTGGTATTGGCTTTTTATGATCTGGAATCTGGTTGCCCGCTCAAAGATCGCAGCCTTCGGCAGCTCCTACACAGTTCCCGTAGGAGCTGCCGCAGGCTGCGATCTTTTGATCTTTCGACTCAGCCCGGCTTGTTGCCTGGCTGCTGCAAACGGAATTTTTCTTTGCGTTCGATCTGCACCACCTGCGCGTTGTGCACAGTGATTTCCACGGCACCAAACCGCAGGTCGCGCAGGGCGCTCTGGATTTCACGCAGGATGGTGGCTTCGTCTTGACCGTCGACGCTACGCAGGGATGCGCTCATATTGCTGCTCCTTCAACTGAGAGATTGCCTCGCAGTGTCGGCACTGCTTGCGGCTTGGGAGCAATACTAGTGAGGTCTTGATATTCTTAAAAAGACTATTTAAGAATGTTTATATAACCAGAAAACATTAATTGAAGAGACAAGGGCTTGAGGCGAATCACCCTCTTTACAAGCGCACCAAAAACCTGTGGGAGCGAGCTTGCTCGCGATGAGGGAGTGTCAGTCGCCAGAAATGTCGGCTGATATTCCGCTATCGCGAGCAAGCTCGCTCCCACAGGGTTTGGGCATCAACTGAACTGGGCACCTATCCGATCACCGGCGCACATGTCCAATCCAGCCGCACCGCCGGCACCGGCCGCCCGAACCAGTAGCCCTGCCCCAGATCACAGCCCTGTTCAAGGAGGAACGCCGCCTGTTCGACCTGCTCGATCCCTTCGGCATGAACCTGCATGCCCATGCTTTGGGCCAGGGCGATGATCACCCGCGAGATCGCCGCATCATCCTCGTCCCACGGCAATCCGGCGACGAAGCCCTGGTCGATTTTCAGTTTTTGCACCGGCAGACGCTTGAGCCGCAACAGCGATGAATACCCCGTGCCGAAGTCGTCGATGGCCAGGCGTACACCCAACTCGCGCAGGCGGTGCATCTGTTCCAGCGCGACTTCCGGATCGTCCATCACCGCGCTTTCGGTCACTTCCAGTTCCAGACAGGCCGGTTCCAGCCCGGTTTCGTGCAGCACCTGCGCCACCTGCTGATACAACTCGCGACGAGCGAAAAGGCGCGAAGAAACGTTGACCGCCACAAACGACAGCACCACCCCGTCCTGCTGCCACTGACACATCTGCCGGCACGCCTGCGCCATGACCCAGGCATCGATTTCGGCGATCAGACCGGTTCGTTCGGCGACCGGAATGAATTCCGCCGGTGACACCAGCCCCCGCTGCGGGTGCTGCCAACGCACCAGCGCCTCGACACCTATCAGGCGGCTGGTCTTGAGGTCGTGTACCGGCTGGTAATAAACCTGCAGTTCCTGCTGGTCCAGGGCACGGCGCAATTCGAAGGCGATCTCGACGCGTTGTTGGGCATGGGCGGTCAATTCTTCGGTGTAGAGCGCGTAGTCATTGCGACCGGTGCTTTTGGCCTTGAACAGCGCCGAATCGGCGTTACGCAACAATTGTTCAACGCTCAAGGCATCGCTGGGGAACAGGCTGATGCCAATGCTGGTGTTGATGAACAGCTGATGCCCGTCGATAGCAAACGGCTCTTTCAGTCCGTTGATGATCCGTTGCGCCAGCGCAGCCGCCTGGACCAACTGCGGACAGCATTCGGCCAGCACGGCAAACTCGTCGCCGCCCAACCGAGCCAGGGTAATACCGGGGTCGAACATGCCTTTCAGGCGTCCGGCTACAGCCTTGAGCAAATGATCCCCAATGGTGTGCCCGAGGCTGTCGTTGATCATCTTGAAGTGGTCCAGATCGATCATCAGCAACGCGCAGCCACGCTTGTGGATCTGCGCCGATGTCAGGGCCTGCTCGACTCGGTCGGTGAACAGCAGCCGATTGGGCAGATCGGTCAGCGGATCATGGTGAGCCAGGTGCATCAGCTCATGCTCGGAATCCTTGATCGCACTGATGTCGGAAAAAACCGCCACGTATTGGTTACGTCGCCCATGATCGTCGCGAATGACGCGGATAGTCTGCCATTGCGGGTAGATTTCACCGCTTTTACGGCGGTTCCAGATCTCCCCGCTCCACTCTCCCACACTGTCGAGTGTGGCGAACATGGCCCGGTAGAAATCCGCTGGATGACGGCCAGACTTGAACAGACTGGGGCGCTGACCCAGGACTTCTTCACTTTGATAGCCGGTGATTTCCATGAACGCCCGGTTGACATGGATAATCAAGCCTTCGCAATTGGTGACCAACACCCCTTCGCGAGTGCAGTCGAACACAGCGGCGGCTTGACGCAAACGCTCGCGATCTTCGCTGCGCTCACGCAGTTTGGCGCCGACCCCGAGGCAACGAAGCAGTCGCGCACGGGCGATGAAGATCAACCCGGCGCTTAGCACCACCCAGGCATAACCGTTGATCAGTTGCCACCGCAATAGCTCTTCCGAGCTATCGAAGAAACTGTTTAATAAATAGCCACTGATCTGCAGCCAAACCACAGAAAGCAACAGATAGAGCAGCGCTGCACGCAAGGCATCGCGATAGGTGGCAGGCATCCGGCAATCCATGTCCATACGAAAAGGTTGGAATTATAGTTTAAAGACACATCCAGCCACTCTTATCTGAAAGGGCGACTGGTTTTCTGTGTGGGCTTAGTGATAATGCAACGGCTGTTTTTTTCTTTATCGAGGGCCCTACAGCCTATGTGGTACGAAGGTTTACTTGGCTTGTCGGCCTGGTCACTGGTCGCAGTCACCCTGCTGATGACCCACGTCACGATCATCGCCGTTACGGTCTATCTGCATCGTTACTCGGCCCACCGCTCCCTGGAGCTGAATGGGGGCCTCAAGCATTTCTTCCGTTTCTGGCTGTGGCTGACCACGGCGCAGAACACCCGCGAGTGGACGGCCATCCACCGTAAGCATCACGCCAAATGCGAAACCGTCGATGACCCGCACAGCCCGGTCATCAAGGGGCTGTCCACGGTGCTGCGCAAAGGCGCCGAGCTGTACCGCGCCGAAGCGGAAAACCCCGAGACGCTGCGCATCTACGGCAAGAACTGCCCCGAAGACTGGATCGAACGCAACCTCTACAGCCGCTTCCCACTGCTGGGTGTGGTGATCATGGCCGTTATCGACCTGCTGCTGTTCGGCACCATCGGCATCACCATCTGGGCCATCCAGATGATGTGGATCCCGGTGTGGGCCGCCGGCGTGGTCAATGGCCTGGGCCATGCCATCGGCTACCGCAACTTCGAATGCCGCGATGCGGCGACCAACCTGGTGCCGTGGGGCATCCTGATTGGCGGCGAAGAACTGCATAACAACCATCACACCTACCCTAATTCGGCAAAACTGTCGGTGAAGAAGTGGGAATTCGACCTGGGCTGGGCGTGGATCAAAGTCTTCAGCTTCCTGCGCCTGGCCAAGGTTCAACGGGTTGCGCCGATTGCCCATCGCGTCGAAGGCAAGGGCAATCTGGACATGGACACCGCCATGGCGATCCTCAACAACCGCTTCCAGATCATGGCCCAGTACCGCAAATTGGTGATCGGCCCACTGGTCAAGCAAGAGCTGGAAAAGGTCGATCACTCGGTACGTCACCAGTTCCGCCGGGCCAAACGCCTGCTTTCGCGAGAGACCAGCCTGCTGGAT
Source organism: Pseudomonas sp. B1(2018) (assembly GCF_003097365.1). Lineage (NCBI taxonomy): Bacteria > Pseudomonadati > Pseudomonadota > Gammaproteobacteria > Pseudomonadales > Pseudomonadaceae > Pseudomonas > Pseudomonas sp. B1(2018). The sequence goes on along the minus strand of NZ_PYUK01000019.1, from coordinate 59,291 downwards.
GACAAACACCATGTACGCATCCAGAACATGCTCGAGCACAGTCAGGCACTGAAGGTAATCTACGAGAAACGCCTGGCCCTGCAGCAGATCTGGGTCAAGACCAGCTCAAATGGCCACGACATGCTGGCGGCGATCAAGGACTGGGTGCACGAAGCCGAAGCCAGCGGGATTCAATCCCTGCGCGACTTCGCCGATCAGTTGAAAACCTACTCCCTGCGCCCTGCCGCTGTCTGAAAAACCTGTGGGAGCGGGCTTGCTCGCGAATGCGGTGTGTCAGTCGACATAAAAGGTGACTAACACACCGCATTCGCGAGCAAGCCCGCTCCCACATGGATTTGTGGCCGCAAAAACGCGTCGCCAGTACCGCCCGGCGGGAGCAAGCTCTCTCTCCACAAAAGGCGGGAACTTCATCTTGAAACCCTTATCTCAAAGACACTTCGCCATCCCCGGCGGGCTTGGTGTTGGCCGCATGCCCTTTGAGATTTGTGTCGATGGCCCAAAAGAACCTGCAAGACTCTTCTTCGTCACATTGCCCCGAGACCGCGCAGACCCTGATGGCGCTGATGCACGCCCAAGGCGAAGTCGCACGCCTGAGCGAACGGGAACATTTGCTCAACACCTTGCTGGCAAGCGTCAACGCGGTGCTGTGGGCATTCGATTGGGAAACTCGCCGGGTGCTTTACGTCAGCCCGGCCTATGAATGGATTTTTGGCCGTTCAGCCGACCACTTGCTGGCCGACTGCAATCAATGGCGCGACAGCATTCACCCTGACGACCTCGACTATGCCGAACGCAGCCTGGCCGAAGTGCTGGACAAAGGCGCCGTCGAAGACCGCGAGTATCGAATCATTTCCGCCGACGGCCAAGTGCGCTGGCTCAGCGACAAATGCTTCATCAATCGCCAGGCCGAGCCTGGGCAACCGGTGATTATCGTCGGCATTGCCGAAGACATCACCCACAAAAAGCAAGTGGAAACCGAACTGCATCGCCTGGCCACCACCGATGCCCTGACCCAGAGCAGCAATCGCCATCATTTCTTCGAATGCGCTCACCGCGCGTTCGCACACGCCCGGCAACAGGGCGAGCCGTTGTCGTTTCTGATGCTGGATATTGATGACTTCAAGACAATCAACGACACCTACGGTCATCAGGAAGGCGACAACGTGCTGCAACGCATTGCCGAAAGCGGCCGCGCAGCGTTGCGCCGTCGCGACCTGTTCGGGCGCATTGGCGGTGAGGAATTTGCTGCGGTGTTTCCCGGGTGCACGCCACAAATGGCCCTGCAAGTGGCTGAACGCCTGCATCGGCAGATTCAGCAGTTGAGTTTCAACCATGAAGGCCGGACGTTCGGCATCACTGTCAGCCAGGGCCTGACCAGCCTGAGCGCCTCGGACGAAAACGTGGAGGACCTGTTTTCCCGGGCGGATGCCGCGATGTATCAGGCCAAGCGCGAGGGCAAGAACAGGATTGTCACTGCCTGAGATTTCGCTGGCAGCACCGAATACCTGTGGCGAGGGGGCTTGCCCCCGTTGGGCTGCAAAGCAGTCCTGATTGTGGCGTTCCAGCATTGTCAGACCAACCGCATTCGCTGGTTTTACGGCTGCTGCGCAACCGAACGGGGGCAAGCCCCCTCGCCACAAAAGCCGGCTCCCACAGGGTTGGGTGGTGGTTTTACTTCTTGCGCAACCGCATCAACTCCGGCAAGCCGATCTTGAGCAACCGCGCCGTCCGGCTCTTCGCCAGCTCCTCGATGCCCTCATGCTCGGTCAGGCGCGCCATCTGCGCCGCCATGTTCATCACCAGCGCTTCGCGGGAATAAACCCCGCCACCGAGCTGGTAGGCCGCCGCAATCAGCTCCCGCAACTCCAGCGGCAGGCGCCAGCGTGTACGCAGGGCCGAGCCATAGGCCGCGCCATACTCAACCAGCGCTTCACCCACTTCTTCCAACTCGTCCAGTACGCCGCCAGCCTGTTGCCACTCCTGCAGACAGCGCAGCAACGCCAGATCGCCGAGACGATGCAGCATGCCGGCGCAATAACAACGCTCCTGATCCAGATCGAGCAAGCGCGCCAGGGTTCGCGCGTACTCGGCGGTATGCAGTGACAGCTCCCAGTAACGCTCGGCATAGTCGGCCAATTGCGGATCGCTGAGCCGGGCACTGCGCTTGAGCGCCAGGCCGAGAATCAGGTTCATGCTCTGTCCGGTGCCCAGGCGATGCAGCGCCTGGGACAGGGTTTGCACGCCGGCGCCGTGGTGCTGGGCCGCACTGTTGGCAGCGGCAATCAGCACCGCCGTAACCTGCGGATCGGTGCGGATTTCGTCCTCCAGCACCGTCAGGTCGAGGCCATTGGGATTGAGGCTGCGCTTGACTGCCACTTGCACGTCGGTCATCAGCGGCGCGCCGTCGGCCAATTCCCGTCGACGCTCCAGAAACACCGACAACGTCATGCCCGGCGCCAGCGCTGGCACTTCGCACGAGACTTCTTCCCCAGCGTGCAGCAGCAACCCCTGCAACCGATGGGTCAGGCTTTCCATATTCAGGGGCTTGGTCAGGTACGCGGCCGGCGCCAGCGGCAAGGCCTCGCGCACGCTGGCACTGTCGTTGCGACTGCTCATGAGGATGAAGGGCAGCGGCGGGTTGCGTTTGCGCTGGCGGACGTTGCGCAGGACATTCAGGCCATCGACACCCGGCAACTCCCAATCGGCGATGACCAGGTCATAGGGGTTGGCAGCCAATAGCTCCAACGCCTGCTGGCCATCGGCGCACAAATCCAGCCGCGCATCGCAGCGTACGTTCAACAACACTTCCTTGAGCAGATCCCGGGACCAGGGGTCGGCCTCGGCAATCAGTACTCTCGGAACCGCGGGTAAAATGACAGTTGTCATACAGCTCTCCCTGGCAATGCAGGAACCTTAGCCAATGCAGGCCATTTGATACAACGTTAATGCGCGGAATGTGTTTCCAGAGGCATGAAAAAACCCGCCGAAGCGGGTTTTTTTGTCGATCAGGTCACACTAAGTGATCACAGCTCGGCGAAGCACTCTTCGATGATCGCCAGGCCTTTGTCCAGTTGCTCGTCCGGCGAGGTCAGCGGTACCAGGACGCGCAGAACGTTGCCGTAGGTGCCGCAGGACAGCAGGATCAGGCCCTTGTCGCGAGCCTTGGCCACAACCGATGCCACAGCGGCGGCGTTCGGCTTGTGGCTGTCGCCGTTTTCGAACAGCTCGACAGCGATCATCGCACCCAGGGCACGGACTTCGCCGATCACCGGGTATTTGGCCTGGATGGCCTTCAGGCCGGTTACCAGACGCTCGCCAACAGCCTTGCAACGATCCAGCAGGTGCTCTTCTTCGAACACTTCCATCACGGCCAGGGCCGCTGCGCAAGCGATCGGGCTACCGGCGTAGGTGCCGCCCAGGCCGCCTGGAGCGATGGCGTCCATGTACTCGGCCTTGCCGCACACACCGGCCAGCGGGAAGCCGCCAGCGATGGATTTGGCGAAAGTGGTCAGGTCGGCAGCAACGCCCATCTGTTCCATGGCGAAGAAAGTACCGGTACGGCCAGCGCCAGTCTGTACTTCGTCAGCGATCAGCAGGATGCCGTGCTGGTCGCACAGGGCACGCAGGCGCTTCATGAATTCTTTCGGAGCGACGTAGAAACCACCTTCGCCCTGAACCGGCTCGATGATGATCGCAGCGATGTCTTTCGGCTCGGCGTCGTTCTTGAAGATGCGCTCGATGGAAGCGATCGAATCGTCGATGCTCACGCCGTGCAGTTCGTTCGGGTACAGCGCGCGGAAGATGCCGCCTGGCATCAGGCCCATGCCGGCCGAGTAAGGCACGACTTTACCGGTCAGGCCCAGGGTCATCATGGTGCGACCGTGGTAAGCGCCGGTGAACGCGATCACGCCGGCACGGCCAGTGGCGGCACGGGCGATCTTGATCGAGTTTTCCACGGCTTCGGAACCGGTGGTCACCAACAGGGTTTTCTTGGCGAAATCACCTGGCACCTTGGCGTTGATTTTTTCGCACACTTCTACGTACGGCTCGTAAGCCAGTACCTGGAAGCAAGTGTGGGTCAGCTTGTTCAGCTGCTCGGTCACGGCCGCGATGATTTTCGGGTGCACGTGGCCGGTGTTCAGCACGGCGATACCGCCGGCGAAGTCGATGAACTCACGACCTTCAACGTCGGTCACGGTCGCGTTCTTCGCGGACTCGGCGAAGATCGGGTGAATCTGGCCAACACCACGTGGAACTGCATTGGTACGGCGGGCCATCAAAGAAGCGTTAGTCTTGCTCATTACATTCCTCATTCGCCGCTCATCGGTCGGCGTGGTTCAAGGATTAAGCGGTGGGGAGGTAACTAAGGCAGCATGCGATGATCGACTGCCACAGCGTTCCCGACCACAGAGAAAATTCCGGTTTGAAGCGGCGCAAAGGGACAGCGCTCTCGTGCCCTTTGCGCTTGAAGCAATACTCTTGCGGGGTTAGATGCCCAGGCAGAGGTATTTGATTTCCAGGTAATCTTCGATGCCGTACTTGGAGCCTTCACGGCCCAGGCCCGAAGCCTTGATGCCGCCGAACGGCGCGACTTCGTTGGAGATCAACCCGGTGTTGACGCCGACCATGCCGTATTCCAGGGCTTCAGCCACACGGAACACACGACCCAGATCGCGAGCATAGAAGTACGAGGCCAGACCGAACTCGGTGTCGTTGGACATCGCGATCACATCGGCTTCGTCTTTAAAGCGGAACAGTGGAGCCAATGGACCGAAGGTTTCTTCCTTGGCCACGGCCGCGTTGTTCGGCACGTTGGTCAGGATGGTCGGTTCGAAGAAATTACCTTCCATCGACTTGCCGCCGGACAGCACGGTGGCGCCTTTGGAAATGGCGTCAGCGATGTGTTCTTGCACCTTGGCCACGGCTTTTTCGTCGATCAGCGGGCCAGTGGTGGTGCCGTCTTCCAGACCGTTACCGATCTTGAGCTTGGCCACAGCCACTTTCAGCTTCTCGGCGAAGGCGTCGTAGACCGAATCCTGAATGTACAGGCGGTTGGCGCAGACGCAGGTCTGACCGTTGTTGCGGTATTTGGAAATAATCGCGCCTTCGACGGCCTTATCCAGGTCCGCGTCGTCGAACACGATGAACGGCGCGTTGCCGCCCAGTTCCAGGGACACTTTCTTGATGTCCTTGGCGCATTCCGACATCAGTTGACGACCGATTTCGGTCGAACCGGTGAAGGACAGCTTGCGTACGATCGGGTTGCTGGTCAGTTCGCTGCCGATGTCGCCGGCGCTGCCGGAAACAACGCTGAACACGCCAGCCGGGATGCCGGCACGCTGGGCCAGTTCGGCCAGGGCGAAAGCGGAGAACGGGGTTTGCGAAGCAGGCTTGAGCACCATGGTGCAACCGGCGGCCAGGGCCGGGCCGGCTTTACGGGTGATCATGGCAGCCGGGAAGTTCCACGGGGTGATGGCAGCGGTCACGCCGATTGGCTGCTTGATCACGATCAGGCGCTTGTCTGGCTGGTGGCCCGGAATCACGTCACCGTAAATGCGCTTGGCTTCTTCGGCGAACCACTCGATGAAGGACGCGGCGTAGACGATTTCGCCCTTGGCTTCGGCCAATGGCTTGCCTTGTTCCAGGGTCATCAGGCGAGCCAGGTCGTCCTGGTTCTCGATGATCAGCTCGAACCAGCGACGCAGCTTGTTCGCGCGATCCTTGGCGGTCAGGCCACGCCAGGCCGGCAGCGCTTTGTCAGCAGCTTCGATGGCACGGCGGGTTTCGGCAGCGCCCATTTTCGGCACAGTGCCCAGAATTTCGCCCGTTGCCGGGTTGTTGACCTTGATCGTCTGACCATTGTCCGCATCAACCCACGCGCCATCGATAAAGGCTTGCTGGCGGAACAACTGGGTGTCTTTAAGCTGCATGTCGGCTTTCCTTAACAGCACCGCGCACGCGCGGAGCAAATTATGATTGTAGAAAGGCGCCTCGATAGGCTGCCGTCAGGGAAATCATTCACCGGGCTGAAGCACATAAATAGCGCACTGATTGAACTCGTGCGGTTCAGCACCCAGACAAGAGCGTTTGAAATCTCAAACGAATCCTAGGATCAAAGGGGGTAAAGGACAATAGGCTGTTCGAAAAAAAGAACGAAAACGACGCTTTTGCCTGTATTTTCTGATCAACGTAGCAAACGCGCGTTACAGCTTTAAAAAAACGCAGGCGATTCAGCAGCATGGACGCCCGCAGTGCATATGAGTATCATGGCGCCCGCTGCACCAGTAGCTCAGCTGGATAGAGTACTGCCCTCCGAAGGCAGGGGTCGTGGGTTCGAATCCCGCCTGGTGCACCATACGTTGTAACGAGAAAGCCTCAGAACTTAGGTTCTGGGGCTTTTTTGTGGGTGTTTGGAGGCTTGGCGCCTAATGATCAATGCTGTTTTTTTCAAACAGCCGGCCGATGTCTCTCGCACTATGCAGTACGCGTTCGACCTTGATCCCGTCGTCCATCAGACAGTAGAAAATCAGGTATCGGCCATGGGCAAGCATTCTCAATCCCTTGGCGCAATCGTCCCTTGAAGCACCCAGGTTCGGTTGTTCGACCAATCGTGTGCACTGCCTGCGTAGCTCGCCCACAAACGTCCGGGCCCGTTCAGGGTTGTCCCGGGCGATAAAACGAGCGACTTGCAGCAGATCGTCCCGTGCCATTGCAGTGAAAAGCAATTGCCTCATGAACGGCCTTGCTCGGCTGCCACCTCGTCAATCAGCGCATCAAGCTCGGCAAACACGGTATCGGCAGCAATGGCCGGACGCGGATCGTTGCGGCTGGCCGCAATGGCTTCACGAAGTTCGGCAGCCTGCAGCCGATCCAGCAGTTGTTGATAGGCCGCTTGCGGTAAAAGATAGGCAGCTGGGCGATTGTGGTTGAGCACGGCAACAGGCTCGGAACCCGCTTGCTCGATGACAGTGCTCGGGCTGCGCTTGAGTTCGGTGATGCTGACCGAGCGGCTGGCAAGTAGCTGCTCCATGACGGCTCCAAAGGTACGAAAAAAAGTACCTTATAGTGTTCCATTCTCTGCATAAGGGTCAACGAATCTCCGACCGGTGCTGTTCTGGCGCACAAAAAAACCGCCGAAGCGGTTTTTTCATTCTGTCGTCCAGTCGAACTCGTCGTACTCATCATCGTCCTCGTCGTCCTCGAAAAACTCCTCCTCAAGGTCGTCGTCTTCAACAACATCCTCTTCCGGCTGGTTCAGCAGAAAATCCTTGCGACTCTCGGTAATCGCTCGCCGCAGTTCTTCACCCTTTTGCGGGCAGTTGAGCATTTGGGCGATGCGGTCGATTTTTTTTGCCACGGCATCCTCCAACGCATCGGCTATAGCCTGATAGTGCGCGCTTTCGGGGGCGGATGCCAAATCCCCGCCATGCTGCGCACTTCAGTTTCCTGCAAATCCGCGTTTAGCGGTGATAGCGCCGTACCACGCTGCTGTTTCTCAGGACGTGGCCTTTGATTTTTTCCAGCAGCTGCGCACGGGTCAGGCCGGCGGGCAAGGCGTCCGGGGCCAGGTCCAGGGCGTAGATCTGGATGATGTAGTGGTGCGCGCTGTCGCCAATGGGCGGGCAAGGGCCGATGTAGCCGATGGTGTTTTGGCTGTTGGTACCGCCAACGCCCTCGAGGCCGGGTTTGCTCCCGGCACCGGCCGGGATCTGGTGGGTACCGGCCTTGATGCCGTAATGCACCCACTGATCGATGCCCTGGCCTTTCTGGCCGTCCGGGTCGTGCATGACGATGGCGTAGCTTTGGGTGGCGGCCGGGCCGGCGTTCCAGTTCAATGCCGGGGAAATGTTGTGTCCGCCACAGCCCGCGGAATCGCTCGCAGCGGCCGAGGTGAACAGACGGTCATCGGAGACTCCGGGAATATTCAGGGTGAAGCGTTCCTGGGCTTGCGCCGGGAACTGCACGCAAAGGGCGACAGCGGCGGCTGCGAGCCAAGCGTTGATTGAGGTCAATCGGGTCATACCGGAGCACCTTGTGCGTGTTGGGCCGTCGTCGGCGTGCAAACTATAGCCGGACCGTTCACGCCGTGGCAGGGGGGAATTGGCTGAACCTCGCGATAAGCACCAGACTCATAAGTAAACGTCTGTCTGGAGAGCAATCATGACTCTGCATCGCGTTGCGCGTGTCACCAATGTGCCCGAAGACCGGGGTCTGGAAGTGCAAGTCCAGGGCAGCAAGATTCTCCTGTTGCGGGCCGGTGAGCAACTTCGCGCTTATCAGGCCGAGTGCCCGCATGCCGGCGCCCCGCTGGCTGACGGTGCGGTATGCAACGGACGCCTGACCTGTCCGTGGCACAAGGCGCAGTTTCGCATCGAGGATGGCGGCCTGTGTGAACCGCCAGCCCTGGACAGTCTCAAGCGCTATCCCCTCGAAGTCCGTGACGGCGACATCTGGGTCGGTGACCAGCCATTATCGGACGCCCACACGCCACCGGCCGACGATCCACGAACCTTCATCATTATCGGCGCTGGCGCGGCAGGCACGGCGGCAGCGGCGGCGTTGCGCGAGAAAGGTTTCGGTGGCCGGGTGCTGTTGATCGACCGCGAAGCCGATGCCGGATACGACCGCACCGCGCTGAGCAAATACGTGATCGCCGGGGAAATGCCGCCGCAGGAAGTCCCGCCGCTGCGCGACGAGGCGTTTTACCGCGAGCAGCGGATCGAGCGCCTGCAGGGTGAAGTCGCCAGCCTGGACGCATCAAACCGCACACTGCGGCTGACTGACGGCCAATCACTGACCTACGACGCCGCGCTGCTGGCCACCGGCGGCATACCCAAGCTGTTGACGCTGCCCGGCGCCGACTTGCCGCAGGTGTTCGTTTTACGCTCCAGAGCTCATGCGCAGCAAATTCTGAACAGCGCCAGCGCCGGCCAACGGGTGGTGATCATCGGCGACAGTTTCATTGCCATGGAGTCCGCCTCGTCCCTGCGCCAGCTTGGCCTGGACGTGACCGTACTGGCCCGCCACGCAGTGCCTTTTGCCAAACAGTTCGGCGAAACGGTCGGCAAGGCTATCCGCGCGCGGCATGAAGCCAATGGCGTCGTGTTTCATACCCAGGGCAATGCGGTACAGATCGAAGGAACCAACAAGGTCGAAGCCGTGCGCCTGGACAACGGCCAACGCCTGGCGGCCGATCTGGTGCTGGTCGGCATTGGCGTCACACCGGCCACCGCCGCCTTCACCGGGTTGGCGAAAGAGCAAGATCAGTCGCTGCGTGTCGACGGCGCAATGCGCGTGGCCGACGGTCTCTGGGCAGCTGGCGATATCGCCACCTTCCCGCTGAACAACCAATACGTGCGCATCGAACACTGGCGACTGGCCCAACAACAGGCGCGGATCGCAGCGGCCAATATGCTGGGCGGGGACGAGCATTACCTCGACGTGCCGTTTTTCTGGACCTGGCATTTCGGCAAGACCTACGACTACCTCGGGCACGCCGAGGCTTGGGACGAAGTCGAGTTCAAGGGCGACCCATACGATCCGCCCTTCATAGGCCTGTTCGGAAAAAATGGCGTGGTGTCGGCGGCGCTAGCCTGCGAGATGGACAGGGCCATGGCGACGCTTGCCGAGCGGATGAAACAACCCTTGCCCTGGGAAGAGGCATGGCGCCTGATCCGTGATGTTCCCTAGCGGTACTGGACAGCAAAACGCCCAGCGTCTGCGCGTTGCAGAGGCCGGGCGTTACCGGGTAAACGGCCGCCGTTATTCGGTGGCGCCAGTTTCCGCAAACTTGCTCATGACAAAACCGGCAAACTCTTCGACGGTCATTTTCTGGCCGTTGAAGTCCACCTGATTGTTGGCGTAACGCAAGTTGGTGACGATGTTGTTGCCGTCCAGTTTTGCCAGTTGGCTGCCGACCGCCATGCTGCTGAACATGTCTGCGGTGGCGGTGGCCTGATCGGCAATCAGCTTGGCGTCGGTCTGACCGTCGATTTGCGATTGCACGGTGAGCACGTCGACCAGCATGGGTTTGGACACTAGCAGTTTGAAGTCCAGCAATGCGATCAACTGCCTGACCAACTGATCGGTCGGCAGATCGATGGCTTGTGGCTTGGTCAGGTCGAGCACCATGTTGGCGCGGCTCTCGCCATTGGCGGTGTTGAACGACAAGTTTTCCAGAGCCACTTGCGGCCCGGCCGCCAGCAGTTTTTCCAGGCTGGACTTGAGCAGCGCTTCTTCGGCTTCGGTGAGTTTCAGCTCCGGTGCCGGCAGGCCCGCTGCCGTCGCTTCGGCCGCCGCGCGCTCATACGGTTGCAGTTTGCTCTGGTAGACCTGCATCAACGACATCGTGGCCGGAATGTCGAGGTTCTTCACGCTCATGGCCAGCGCACCGGAACCGATGGCCTTGCCATTCAGGGATACTTCGCCAACTTTGTAATCGGCACGTCCGGAAGCGTTGCTGCCCTTTTCTTCCGTCAGGTTTTTCATCTCGAATTTCTTGAAGTCCAGCACCGACTGCTTGACGCCAAAAGTCGATTTGCCGCTGGCCAGTTCAAGGACGTTCTCGCCGACATAGAAACCGTAGGTACTTTTGGTCAGGTTGCTGGCCAGGGTCAGGCCGTTCAACTCAACCTGAACCGGTGCCTGGTCTTCGGAAACGGTGGTCACTTTCAGGCTGTCCATGTAGCCATTGGCCTTGACCTTCTGCGCCTTGGCGCTGGCGTCGATGTCCATGTTCAGGCCAGAGAATTTCATGCTCGACTTGTCATCCAGCGCCATTTCCAGCGGCTGCAACTCGAAGGTGCCATTGGTGGCGTTGTCATAGCCGATGTTGACCACGCCGGTCAGTGGGGATTTGTCCTTGGCGGCGGCAAACCACTTCTCGGTGAGCGGGGTCTTTTCCAGTTCGTAGTGACTGGTCGCCAGGACTGGCAACCACTTCAGCGACATCAGCCGCGAGAACGGCAACGGGCCGTGTTCGATGTGATCGACAAACAGCAACTCGACCGGTGCTTCGCCGAACATTTCACCTTCGCCCTTGAGACGATAGTGCGCGGTGCTGCTGAATACATGACGCTCCAGCGATACCAGCTCCAGCGACGCGGTGCCGTTGGAACCGACCATGGCCGCTTGCAGCTCCTTGTTGGCATCGGCAATCGAGGTATTGAGCACACCTTCGAGCCTGGTGCCGGTGAACCAGGCTCCGCCTGCGCTGATGGCACCGATTGCGACAACAATTCCCAGTAGCACGCCTGCTGATTTGTTCATGTATGACCCGTTCAATGTCCGTTGTTGAAAGTGTGGTCGTCTTCCCTGAACCCATGACGGGTTGCGGCTAGACTGCGCTGAAAGTGGAATGCAGATTAGCATCAGGCGCGACGAACGGCCCAATGATTAAAGGTGAAAGAGTGTCTTGGTGGGGGCGCAGGGTTCGAAATTTTCGCTGTGCATTCAATCGCCTTCGCGGGCAAGCCCGCTCCCACAGGTATGACGTGATCCCTGTGGGAGCGGGCTTGCCCGCGATGGCGGCATAACAGCCACCACAAAATCAGGAATACTGGACTTCGATCTCATCCAGCTGATGATCAAAGCTTTTAAGCCGCGCCGTCCAGGTGTACACCAGCACTTCGAAGTCGCGGTTGATCACCGCTCCGCCCGTCACTTCCGCGCGTGGGTCGCAGACGTCCAGTTGATAGCGTTCGCGAGCCATGGCCGTGGCGACATCGGCCAGCTCCCGGGCATTGCTGAGCCAGTGCCGACCGTCGTCAGCCACTTGCCGATCCAGCGCCAGGCATTGTTTTTTCAGGGTTTCGAGGCTTTTTTCCAGCGGCGTACCGGTCAATTCGCCCATGACTTCCTGAAACGTGCGCCCCGGTTGCCAGTAACTGCCCCAGAAATAACGGTCGAACACCGTTTCGACACGACGCAACGCCACCTTGGTATCCCAGATCAGGACCAGGGTCTTGCCTTGTTCGAGTTGTCTTTTTTTGATGCGTTGATTCTGGACCGACGCCCAGGCCACCACCGCAACGGACATCACGGCTATCAACGCGACGGCACTGTCGAGGAACGCCAGAGCCTTGTCGATCTGGTGGGCCAGCATGACGCCGTAGAAATAGGTGGCCGACAGCAGCACCAACGCCACGATGGCGCACCAGAAGCCGAGAGCATAAGGGTTTTTCATTGTTGGTTTCCCCCTGACCTGCGCGAGCCTTGTGCGAAGAAAGGGCGCTTTGCACGAGGCGCCCTTCCAACACTTCAAAGCATAGCAACGGCCTCAGGGTTTGCCGGAGTTCGACGCTTGCGTTCGTCCGCTTTCCCATCCGCCGCCCAACGCTAGGAACAAATCGATCTGGCTGGCGGCAACCTGGGTGTTGGCAGCGGCCAATTGCGCCGTGACATCCGTGTAGGTGCGGGTCGCTTGCAGGTCCGCCAGGAATGATTCGCGGCCGGCCTGGAAGAAGCGATGGGTCTGTTCAGCCGCCAGTTTTGCCGATTGTTCGGCATCGGCCAGGGCGTCGCGGCGTTGCAGCAAGGCCGTGTATTGGGCAAGGCTGGTCTGGGTTTCACGAATCGCGTTGAGCACCACCCCATCGAAATGCGCCAGCGTCGCCTGGGTCACTGCTTCGGCTTCGCGGATACGCGCCCGGGCGCCGTTGGTCGGCACCTTCCAGGTCAGCGACGGGCCGAAGCCCCAGCGGTTGGTCGACGGGTCGCCGAGATCGTCGAGGATACCGACAGTACCGATGGTCGCGCCGATGCTGATATTCGGGTACAGCTCACCCGTGGCGACACCGATACCGGCCGTCGCGGCCGCCAGCCGCCGCTCGGCCTGCCGCACATCGGGGCGACGCTTGAGCAACGCGGCGCCATCGCCCACCGGGACCAATTGCGCGATTTTCGGCAGCTCGTCGCAGGTGGCGGTGCCGGCCGGCAGTTGATCCACCGGCTTGGCCAGCAACATCGACAGGCGATACAGCCCGGCCTGACGTGAGGCCTCATAGCGCGGCATGTCGGCGCGCAGGGATTTGAATTGGGTTTGCGAGCGGGTGACCTGGGTTTCGTCGCCACGCCCGGCATCGCGCAGGCGCTGGATCAGTGTGGTGCTTTGCGCTTGCAGGTCGAGAGAGTGCTGGGCGATTTCCCGCTCTTCATTGGCCGCACACACCTGGGTGTAGGCCCGTACCACGTCGGCCACCACGGTGATGCGTGCGGTATCGGCGGCGGCCTGTGTCGCATCGGCATTGGCCTTGGCCGCCTCGATACCGCGCTGCAAGGTACCGAACAGGTCGAACTGATAGGACGCGCTGATGCCAATGTCGCCAATGTTGGCCACCGGCACTTTTTCCGGTATCAGGAACGCCTGGCCGGACTCCTGCAAGCGCTGGGCGCCCATCTGCACGCCGCCGCTCCAGCCGCCTGCCGCTTCGGCCTCATCCACCTGAGCGCGAGACCGCAACAGGCTGGCCGCCGCCACGCGCAAATCGGTGTTGGAGGCCATGGCCTGCTGTACCAACTGGTCGAGTCGCGGGTCCTTGTACAGGCGCCACCAATCGGCCGGCACCGGTGCGGACACCACCGTTTTGCCGTCGACCGCCAGATCGCCCTGGATATCTGGACGATGGACAGCCGCCTCTTCGGGCAAGTGATAATCCGGCCCGACCATCTGACACGCCGACAGCAGCAAACCTAAACCGGCGACCGCCAAACCCGAGGCCTTGCTCATTGCGCCGGCTCCCGTTGCTGATCGTCGATGATCGATACAGTGGCGGTGCGCCCGGCGATCATGCGGAAATCGTTCGGCACGTCATCGAAAGCGATGCGCACCGGAATCCGTTGGGCCAGGCGCACCCAGCTGAAGGCCGGGTTGACGTTGGGCAGCAGGTTGTTGCCGCTGGTGCGGTCGCGGTCTTCGATACCGGCGACGATGCTTTCTACGTGCCCGCGCAAGCGCGCATTGTCGCCGATCACCCGGATGTCGACGCTCTGGCCGATATGGATGCCGTTCAGTTTGGTTTCTTCGAAATAGCCGTCGATGTGGAACGAATTGCTGTCGACCACTGACAACACCGGACGCCCGGCGCTGACGAACTCCTGGGTCCGTGGCGCACGGTCGTTGACGTAGCCGTCCACCGGGCTGCGGATCACCGAGCGGTCGAGGTTCAGCTGCGCGCTGTCCACCGCCACTTGGGCCTCCATCAAGGCCACTTGGGCGCGGGCCACTTTCGACTGGCTTTCTTCCAGTTGCTCAGCCGGCACCAGATTACCGAGACCTTTGTTTCGCTTGGCCTCGCGCTGGGCCTGGGCCAGGGTTTCTTCGCGGTCGGCGACAGCCGCCTTTGCCTGGCGCAGGGCCAGCTTGAAGCGGTCCGGATCAATGCTGAACAGCACCTGGCCGCGCTTGACCAATTGGTTGTCGCGCACCTCCACTTGCTGGATCAACCCGGAAACATCCGGTGCGATTTGCACGATGTCGGCACGGATGTGACCATCGCGGGTCCAGGGCGCGAACATGTAATACATCACCATGCGCCAGACCACGACTACGGCGAAGCTCACGATCAACAGGGTCAACACCACGCGACCAAGGGTTAGAAAGGGTTTTTTCATGTCATCAGGTATCGACTGAGTGAGTCCACGGCGCCAAGCAGCAGGGCGTAGAGGGCCACGTTGAACAATGCCCGGTGCCAGACCAGACGGTAAAAGTGCAGGCGCGTCAGCACCCCGTGCACCAACAGGTACAACACATAGGTAATGCCCATCAGCACCAGCAGCGTGGGCAGAAACACCCCGCTGAGATCCAGGTCACCGATCATAAAGGCGCTCCATCAATGCCATGGGGAAGCGGTTCTTCCGGCTCGGCGGCACCGACGAATTCGACGCCGGGCAACAGTGCCAGGCGCAGGCCGCTCAGGGCGTGCAGCAAGTGCCGACGGGTTTCGTCATCGCCGGCACCGCTGAGGGCGCGACGCGTGCGGTCGAGGGTCATCAGCAGCGGGCTCGGTGCCTGCAAGCGCTCACCGGCCTTGAGACAGGCCTTGAAGTACTCGCCCACCTCGGCCACCACCTGGCGCAGCAGCACCTGCGGCACACCGAGGACCCGCGGCGTATAAGCGAGCAGGTCCAGCAGATTCAGCGCCACCCGCACTTCCCGCAGTGCCACGCCGGAGTCCTGGCCGGTCATGGCCAGGCGCGGCAGGTGCTGCATCAGCCGATCGAGCATCTTTATGCCCAACAGCCGATGTTCGGACAACGTGGCCGGCTCGGAGAGGCCGACAATGTCACGCCAACTGAAACGGGTCAGGCGCTTGGCTGCCAGCTCGGCCCCGAACGGCCGGGCGATCAGGGTCCAGATGAACGCGAACAGCAGCCCCATGGGACCGGCCAGGTTGGAGTTGGCGAAACTGAGGAAGTCGGCGTCGTAGGCACCCTGAATGCTGATGAAGGACGAGGTGTTGACCAGGGTCAGCAGCATGCCCAGGTAAAACTGCGGCTTGACCGTCAGGGTGCCGACGCAAATGAACGGCACGGCAAACGCCAGCACCAGCATCGGAAAGTCATGCAGGTTGGGCAGCACCAGGAACAGATAAAGGCTGGCGAACACCACCGACATCGCCGTCCAGAAAAAGAACCGGTAAATCTGCGGCGCCGGGTCGTCCATCGAGGCGAAGAAGCTACACGCCACCGCCGCCAGGATCACGGCGCTGCCGCCATCGGTCCAGCCGAGCAGAATCCACAACACCGAGGCCACGATAATCGCAGTGACGGTGGAAGCCGCGGAATACAACATCAGGCCGCGATCCAGAAACGGGGACAGTCGCCCCAGCCGCCAGTGCCGATACACCGCACGCCAGCTGTCCTGGCTTTCGCACTGGATCGCGTACTGCAGGCTGCGGCAGTCCTGCCACAAATCGATCCACTCGCCGAGACGATAAATCGCATTGGAGAACAGCAGCTGCTTGCGGTCATCCAGCGCTTCGGGGGCGGGTTGCAGGGCTTCCAGTTGATCCTTCAGTGCCTGCCAGCGGTCGAGGTCGGCATCCTTGTGCTCGAGCCATTCGGTGGTGGCCGTCAGCAACGGCGCGAACTTGTCCACAAGCTCGGGCGTACGTCGTTCCAGGGCATAAAGCGCATCGTCGAGGGCATCGACGACCGGCAGCAGGTGAATCATCCGCCCACGCAATTCCTTGGTATTGCGCACCGTCTGCGGACGCGAACCTTCGTGGGGTAACTGACCGATCATCAACTCCAGGGAGTTGAACGTAGCGACCATCGATGCGCGCAACGCACTGACTTCTTCCGGCTGCACGTTGCGACTGAGGAAACGCAGGCTGTAGGTCGACGCATCGGTAAACCATTTGCTCACCGAATCATTGAACACCGGCGCCAGGCGCCGCGGCCAGAACATGGCACCGACCACCGCCGCCACGGCGATGCCGAGAAAGATTTCTTCGGTCCGCGCCTCGGCCACGTCCCACACCCCCAGCGGGTTGTTCACCACCGGCAGGGCAATCAACGGCAAGGTGTAGCCGGCGAGCATCAAGGCGTAGTTGTTCGCGGTGCGCAAATGCAGGGACAGAAACAGCAGCGTGCCGGTCCACAGCGCAATCACCACCACCAGCACGTAGGGGCTCTGCACGAACATCGGCACGAACAGCACCGCCGCCGCCGCGCCGATAAAGGTGCCGATTGCCCGGTACAACGCCTTGGAACTGGTAGGGCCGAGAAACGGGCTGGAAACGATGTACACCGTGGCCATCGCCCAGTACGGACGCGGCATTTGCATGAGCAGGGCGATGTACAGCGCGATCATCGATGCGGCGAAGGTGCGGACCCCGTAGAACCAGTCTCGCGCCGGGGGCATGCCTGCGAAAAATCCGTTCAAGAGTTGGCCACCGATGGCGGCGTGGCCGCTTCAAAAGCTCTCAGTACCCGCAGCGTAGCTTCCAGATCACCCTGGTCAATGCCGTCAAGGACTTCCTGGCGCAAGCGCACCAACTCCACTTCGACCGCCTGCACCAGCTCCCGGCCGGTTTCGGTCAGGCTCAGGCATTTGGCGCGGCGGTCCTGCGCATCTTCGGTCCGGCAGACGTAACCGGAGTGGCACAGTTGATCCAGCAGGCGCACCAGCGATGGACTCTCCATCCCGGCGGCTTGCGCCACCGTCACCTGGCGCACGCCCTCACCCAGGCGCCCGATCATCAACAGCGGAACGGCGCAGGCTTCGGAGATTCCATAGTTGACCAGCGTGGTCTGGCAGATTTTGCGCCAATGCCTGGCGGCCACCACCATGGCGCTGCTGATGTTCATCTGGAGAACGTCGAGGTTGTTCGGCACGAGGGAAAATACACACTGTTAGTTTGCTAACTATCAATATTGCATTGGAGAGGATTTTCCGTCAAGTTTTGAAACATATTGGCTGCCATCCGTCGCGAAGCCATAGGGGTGAACCAGCCAACGTACTGAAGATGTATATACTTTGTCATTACGAAAACCGAGAAGGCAGCCATGTCGAAACAAGCCGTTTTTACGATGAAACTTGAATCTGAATTGCGTGAACAGTTCATGGCAGAAGCGGACGCCGCTCATCGCCCCGCCTCGCAAATCGTCCGGGAAATGATGCGTCAGTTTGTTCAAACCCAACGGGAGGCTCGCGAGTACGAAGCATTCCTGCAGCGCAAGGTCGACACCGCACGTGCTTCGATGCGCGCCGGCGACGGGCTGACAAATGATGAAATCGAGGCAGAGTTCGCTGCCAGGCGCAGGCGGGCCGAGCGACAAGAATGAAAATAATATGGACGAAAGAAGCAGCACAGGACCGTGCAGACATTTGGGATTACCTGCATGCCGTTAACCCGAAGGCAGCCATCGACATGGACAACCGGTTCAGTGTTGCACTATCCCGACTGGCCCAACACCCGGAAAGCGGCCCTGCCGGGATCATTTCAGGCACTCGCGAGCTGATTCCACATCAGAGTTACCGCATTGTTTATGAACAGGGACTGGACGCCATCTGGATACTCGCCCTGGTCCATACCTCCCGGCAGTGGCCGCCCGGACGATGACGGCTCACACCCCCCGCCCCTTCCTCAACATCACATCCAGTTGATCCACCACCTCCGCCCAATCTGCATCATCGAGAATCTCGTCTCGCAGAAGCTCCGCCTGGCTCGGGCTCCAGAAAAATGCATCCGCAAGGTGCAGTTCCGGTTTGAGCGGTGAATGGGTGGCGATGAATTTATCGATGCTTTCGGCGTCGTCCGGTAGGCCGAGTTGTTTGAACAGGGATGGCAGGTTGTGGGTCGGGCTTTCCATGTTGAACTCCGGTGAATTTATTAGGGGACCGCTGCGCGGTCATCGCGAGCAAGCTCGCTCCCACAAGTATCTGTGTCGATCACAAAACCTGTGGGAGCGAGCCTGCTCGCGAAGACGTCAGCATTGACGAAACAAAACTCAATGACTCAACTCCCGCACCTCCGCATGCGGCACCATTTTCAGGAACTCGGGCATGTCCATGCGCACCAGGTTGACGTGGTTGCCGGCCTCCAGATAGATGTCTTTCTGCCGGGTCAGCAGCGGGTCGATGATCACCTCCAACCCATAGGACTCACCCAGCGCCGGTACGGCACCGCGCTCGCAATCGTCGAACAGGTGCGCCAGGTTGCTTTCCCGGGAAACCTGCCACTCACCGCTGCTGCGGACCTTGCTCAGGTCAAGGTGACGGCTGGCGGGCAGCACGGCCATCAGGTAGTGCCCATGGTGATCGTCGAGGATCACCGATTTGGCCACCCGTTCGGCAGGAATACCGGCGACCCGCGCCGTTTCGAGGCTGCTGGCCGAGTGGGGGTGGCTGACGATGTCATATTCGCATTGAGCCTTTTCCAGGCTTCGCTGCACAGTTCTTGCCATACGCATGATGCACCTCGGTGTCCGCCGTGATCGCTGGCAGACGATGGTTAACGCGTTGCTTGCGTAGTAAAAGTCTAGGCCCGCCGGCGTGATCCGGCGGGAAATCCGCCCATCGGCCGACGACGACAATTGAGCAAAATTCATACAGGCCGAGGCTCAACTAAACTGTACTCAGAGCCACTCCACGACTCTCCCGGAGGGTCAGGTGAACACGCGTTGTTGTGCAGTTGCGTTGCTGTTGGCGTTGAGCGGATCGATCTTCGCTGCCGACACGGTTGTGTTGCTGGTGCCCAACCCCGTGGGGATCTGGCTGATCACCTTCGGCATCGCATTCCTGATCGCCGAGGCGGCCCTGCCCAATTACGGCGTGATCGGCCTGGGCGGCATCGTGATGTTCGTGATCGGCGCGGTGATCCTGTCCAACACCGAAGTGCCCGTGCCGTTGATGATCGGCCTGGCAGTGGTCAGCGCGCTGCTACTGATCTACCTGGTGATTCACGCCTTGAAAACCCGACCCCGCCACACGGTCAGCGGTGATGCCGGGCTGCTTGGCAGCGTGACGGCAGTGACGTCATTGCAGGCCGGCAACGCCTATGGCGGCTGGGTGCATCTGCAAGGAGAACAATGGCAGGTACTCAGCGCGACGCCGCTGCAACCCGGGCAACGGGTGCGGGTGGTGGGGCGCAAGGGCTTGCTGCTGCAAGTGGCCGCGGCTGACGCGGCGCCGGGCGGAGAATAGTCATGGGTTTGCAATTGGGTCTTGTCGCGCTGCTGCTGTTGCTCATCGCACTGGCGGGGTCGACGTTCCGCATCCTGCGCGAGTACGAGCGCGGGGTGGTGTTCCAGCTCGGACGCTTCTGGCAGGTCAAGGGCCCCGGCCTGATCCTGCTGATTCCGGTGGTCCAGCAAATGGTCAGGGTCGACTTGCGCACCGTGGTGCTGGACGTGCCGCCGCAAGACGTGATCACCCGCGACAACGTGTCGGTCAAGGTCAACGCGGTGCTGTATTTCCGCGTGCTCGATCCGCAGAAGGCCATCATCCAGGTCGAGGATTTCCTGGCCGCCACCAGCCAATTGGCGCAAACCACGTTGCGGGCGGTGCTGGGTAAACACGAACTGGACGAACTGCTGGCCGAACGCGAACGGTTGAACCTGGACATCCAGCAAGTGCTCGACGCCCAGACCGACGCCTGGGGCATCAAGGTCGCCAACGTCGAGATCAAGCACGTGGACCTCAACGAATCGATGGTCCGTGCCATCGCCAAGCAGGCCGAAGCCGAGCGGGAACGGCGCGCCAAGGTGATCCACGCCGAAGGCGAATTGCAGGCCTCGGAAAAACTCATGCAGGCCGCCGAAATGCTGGGCCGCCAACCGGGGGCCATGCAACTGCGCTACATGCAGACCCTGAGTTCGATTGCCGGCGACAAGAGCTCGACCATCGTCTTTCCGTTGCCGATCGAGTTGCTCAAGGGCATGGCTGACTTGTCGCCAAAACCCTGAACGCCGATCGGTCAGGACCTGGGCAGCACTTCGGATTCAGCGAGCCAGGTCAGCAGTCGATCAAGGCAGGCCTCGACCGTTTGTACCCCGGTGTCGAGCACCAGCGCCGCATCGACCGGCGCCTGATACGGCGCAGAGACCCCGGTAAAGCCGGTCAACTCACCCCGTCGGGCACGGGCATAGTGACCTTTCGGATCACGTTGCTCGCACACCGCCAGGGCCGCGCTGCACCAGACTTCCCGGTAGTCGTCACCGAGTCGCCGGGCGAACACATCACGCAACTCCACCAAGGGCGCGATCATCGCCAGGATCACGATGTGTCCGTTCTCCACCAGCAACGATGCCAGTTCGCTGGCGCGGCGGATGTTCTCTTGACGATCGCTGTCGCCAAAGCCCAGGTCTCGGTTGAGCCCCACCCGCAGCCCGTCACCATCGAGCACCACGCTTTGCAGTCCGCGAGCAAACAACTCGGCGTGCAGCGCTTGCGCAAGGGTCGACTTGCCTGCCGCCGGCAGGCCGGTCAGCAGGATCGCCGCGCCGCGATGACCGTTGCGTCGCTCTCGCTGAGCCCGGCTGACGCTGGCGGTCGGGGCCTTCACGTCAGCGCACCGGGGCATGCGTCACCGGCACCGTAATATCACCTGCCGCCCAGGCCGCTTCGCGGTTGGCCAGGGCCGTGGCGATGGACTGGACTTGTGTCGATTGCACTTGATCCGGCAGCGGGTCGAGACCGGCGCTGGCGAAAATCTGCCCATAGGCGTTGCGCAGGTCCGCGTAGGACAGGTCACGACGCAAATCGGCCTGCAAGGTGTTGAGTTCCCCCTGGATCAGATCGAGCTCGCCGATACCGTCCGCCTGGTGACGGTTGCGCAACTGACCGACGATTTGCCCGTCGATGTCCGACAATTGCTGATTGGTCTTGAACTGGCGCAAGGCCTCGCGGTAGTTGGCATTGGCCACATACAGCTGCGCCAGCACAGCAATCGACATCGCCTGACGGCGCGCCGTGGCGACTTCTTCACCAGCCTTGGCTACGTCGATCGCCGCTGGAGCCGAGATCACGTTGAACAGGTTCCAGGTGACTTTGACGCCATAATCGGCCCAGCCTTGCTCCACCAGGAACGAGTTGCTGTCGTAATGCCCGCCTGCGGAGAATTCCAGGCCCGGCAGCAGGCGCAGCATGGCCTTGCGGGTTTCGGCCGCGCTGATGCGGGTCTGATAGTCCTGTTCACGCAGTTCCGGACGGCTGGTCAGGGCTTCCTGTTCGAGACTGGCCAGGTCGACCTTGAGCTCGGGAATCTCATAACCGTTATCGGTCGCCAGGGTCAGCTCCGTGCCCATCGGCAGGTTGATCAGGGTTGCCAGTTCGGTCTTGGCCAGTGACAACGCACGACGCTGCTCTTCCAGTTGGCGGGTCGCCTCGATCAGCGAGCGCTGATACCCGAGGGCCTGCACCGGGTCGCCAATGCGCTGCTGGCTCATGCTCTGGCTGTTGTTGCGCGCGGTCTCAACCCGCGCCATCAGGCTGTCGATCTGTGTGAGCAGGCGTTCGGCAGCCATCGCCCGCCAGTACGCCGAACGCACGTCCTGGACGATGGTGTTGATCACCTTGCGCCGACGCTCCTGAACGATCAGGCGCTGGTCGCCCTGCTGCTTGGCGCTGATGTAGCTGACACCAAAATCGAGCACGTTCCAGACCATGGTCAGGTCCGCTACATCACGGTCGCGGTCCTGGGAGGTCGAAGGTTCCAGGGACTGCGTGCCGGTGCGCACACTCTGGCTGCTGGAGGCGTTGACGTTGTTGCGCCCCACGTATCCGGCGTCCAGCGCCATGCGCGGCAGCATGTCGAAACTGGCGAGGTCGAGCTGACGCTTGGCCAGGGCCTCTTCCATGATTTTCAACCGGCCTTCGAGGTTGTACTTCACCGCACGGGCCATGGCCTGGTGCAGGGTCAATGGGCCGCCAAGGGGCTCCTGCCCCTTGTACATGGCTTGCAGGTCACTTTTGGCCCGCTGCTCACTGACACTGCGTTCGATCGGCTCACTGGTGACTGCGCATCCGCTGATCGCCAGTGCCAGCAGGCTGGCGCCGAACAACTTATGACTTTTTTTCATCCTTGCATCGCCCCTGGGTGCCGCATCAAAAGTGAAAGTTTTCATCAGGCCTGCATTTCGCTGATGCCGGCCAGCTTCAGAGCGGCGGCCAGCTTGTCGACCTGCTGCTGCTCGTTGTCTTGGAGTTGTTGCAATTGCTGACCCAGGGTCGGTGCGCCAAATACCCCGCGCAGGCCCTGGGAAACATCGCCGGACTTGATCGACTGACTGCCAAAGGCGTTCAACGAATCGCGCTCCGCATTGCTGTCCTGATTGAACAGGCTCGATAGCGTGCTGGTGCTGAACACACCGCCGTCGCCGCCACCGAATCCGAGGAAACCATGCCCCGAACCATCGCCTCCGCTGTCATTGCTGGTGAAAACCTGCGCGATGAAACTCGGGGTCAGTGCACCGTGGTTCATGAAGATATCGCCCAACGGCCGGATGCCGTTGCCGATCACCCGTTGTTCGAACAACGGCTGGAAGGTCAGCGGTGAAGCGAGATTGCCCACCGGTGGCGTGAAAACGAACGGTTGCAGCGGCACGTTGGGCACATCGGGCAATGTCACCGGGGTGTTGGTGCGGAACGCCGGGTCTGGTGAAACGACCACGACCGACGAGGTCGGCACCGTGTTGATGACAAAGTTGTCGGACTGGCTCACGCCGCTGCCACTGTTGCCGGCCATGTCGCTGATACCGGCGCGGTTGATGATGATCGCGTTGCTGGCGATATTGACGTTGGCGGTCGGCGTCAGCATCGCGGTCCAGGTCTTGCCGCCATCGCTGCTGCGCAGATCGGACAAGGTGCCGTTGGCAATACTGATGTCGGACAAATCAAAACCGCTGACCGCTTCGCTGAAGGTGATGGTCACCTGCGAGGTCTGGCCCACACCCAGGTCTGGATTGGCGACTACCACGGTGGCGGTCGGCAGCTCGCTGTCGAGTGTGTAATTGTTCGACACCGCGACCGTGTTGCCGGTATTGCCCACCAGATCGGTGACGTTGCCGGTGTCCAGCGCGATGAAGTTGCTTGGGTCGGTGACATTGGCCGTCGGTGTGAACGTCGCGGTCCAGGTCTTGCCGCCATCGCTGCTGGCGAGATTGCTCAGGTCGCCGTTGGTCACGCTCAGGTCGGACAGGTCGAAGTCGCTGACCGCCTCGCTGAAGGTGAAGGTCACCGTAGTGGTCTGACCGATACCGAGGTTCGGGTTGGCAACCACGATGGTCACCGTCGGCCGGGTCGCATCGAGCGCGTAGTTGTTGGAGATGGCGATACTTGCACCGAAGTTGCCGGCAATGTCCTGCACTCGTCCGGTGTCGAGCACGATCAGGTTGGTTGCATCGCTGACATTGGCGGTCGGCGTCAGGGTCGCGGTCCAGGTCACGCCGCCATCGCGGCTGCTCAGGTTCGACAGCGTGCCATTGGCAACACTGATGTCCGACAGGTCGAAACCGCTCACCGCTTCGCTGAAGGTAATGGTCACAGTGGTCGTTTCGCCGATGCCGAGCTGCGTGTCGGCGACCACGATGGTCGCTGTCGGCAGCACGGTATCGATGGCGAAGTTGTTCGAGTCGGTGGTGCCCGCTCCCGTATTGCCCGACGCATTGGCCACGCCGCTATTGTCGAGCGTAATCAGGTTGCTGGCGTCAGTCACGTTCGAGGCTGGCGTAAAGGCTGCCGTCCAGGTGATGCCGCCGTCATTGCTGCTGACATTGCTCAATGTACCGTTGGCGACGCTCAGGTCCGCATTGCTGAAACCGTTGACTGCCTCGTTGAAGGTGATGGTCACCAGGGTCGTTTCGCCGGCCTTGAGCGACGTGTCGGCGATCACGATGCTGGCGGTCGGCACACTGGTTTGCACCAGGTAATTCGCCGAGTTGGTCACCCCGCTCCCGGCGTTGCCTGCCGCGTCGGTAACACCGGTGTTGTCCAGGGTAATGAGGTTGGTGGTGTCGGTGATGCTGGCGGTCGGCGTGAACGTCGCGGTCCAGGTAACGCCACCGTCGCTGCTGCTCAACCCGCTCAAGGTACCGTTGGCGACGGTCAGGTCGGCATTGGTGAAACCGTTGACTGCCTCGTTGAAGGTGATGGTCACCAGGGTCGTTTCGCCGGGACGCAGGTCGGTGTCGGCCATGACGATGGTCGCGGTCGGGCGCTGACTGTCGATGGCGTAGTTGTTCGAGTCCGTGGTGCCGCTGCCGGTGTTGCCCGCCGCATCCTGAACACCGCTGTTATCGAGCCGGATGAGGTTGCTGGTGTCGGTGATAGCCGCCAACGGTGTCAGGGTGGCCGTCCAGGTGATGCCGCCGTCGCTGCTGCTCACCGCGCTCAGGGTGCCATTGTCGATGGTCAGGTCGGCGTTGCTGAAACCGCTCACCGCTTCGCTGAAGGTGATGGTCACCTGCGAGGTTTCGCCGACATTCAGGGCCGTGTCGGCCACCACGATGGTGGCGGTCGGGCGCACGGTGTCGATGGCGTAGTTGTTCGAATCGGTGCTGCCACTGCCCGCGTTGCCGGAAGCGTTCTGCACGCCGCTGTTGTCCAGGGTGATCAGGTTGGTGGCGTCAGTGATGTTGGCGGTCGGCGTGAAGGTGGCTGTCCAGGTAATGCCGCCATCGCTGCTGCTCACCGCGCTCAACGTGCCGTTGGCGATGGTCAGGTCGGCGTTGGTGAAGCCGTTCACTGCCTCGGAGAAGGTGATGGTCACCAGCGAGGTTTCGCCGACGTTCAGGGCGTTGTCAGCGATCACGATGGTGGCCGTTGGCAGCACGGTGTCGATGGTGAAATTGGCGGATTGGGTCGTGCCGATGCCGGCATTGCCGGCCAGGTCGGCGACCCCGGTGTTGTCCAGGGTGATCAGGTTGGACGTGTCATTGATCGCGGCGTTCGGTGTGAAGGTCGCCGTCCAGGTGATGCCGCCGTCGCTACTGCTGACCGCGCTCAAGGTGCCGTTTGGAACAGACAGGTCCGCGTTGGTGAAACCGCTCACCGGCTCGCTGAAAGTAATGGTCACCAGGGTGGTTTCACCGGCGCTCAGGGTCGGGTCGGCGACCACGATAGTCGCGGTTGGACGCTGAGTGTCGATGCTGAAATTATTCGAATCGGTGGTGCCGCTGCCGGCGTTACCCGCCAGGTCGGCGATCCCGCTGTTGTCCAGTGTGATGACGTTACTGGTGTCGGTGATGCTGGTGGTCGGTGTGAGGGTCGCTGTCCAGGTGATACCGCCGTCGCTGCTGCTCAAACTGCTCAAAGTGCCGTTGGCCACGCTCAGGTCGGCCGTCGTGAAACCCGTCACCGCTTCATCGAACGTGATCGTCACCAGCGTGGTTTCGCCGACACTCAGGGCAGTGTCGGCGACCACGATGGTCGCCGTCGGGCGCACGGTGTCGATGGCGTAGTTGTTCGAATCGGTGCTGCCGCTACCCGCGTTGCCGGAAGCGTTCTGCACGCCGCTGTTGTCCAGGGTGATCAGGTTGCTGGCGTCGGTGATGTTGGCGGTCGGCGTGAAGGTGGCTGTCCAGGTAATGCCGCCATCGCTGCTGCTCACCGCGCTCAACGTGCCGTTGGCGATGGTCAGGTCGGCGTTGGTGAAGCCGGTCACCGCTTCGCTGAACGTGATGGTCACTACCGTACTTTCGCCAATGTTCAGGGCGTTGTCGGCGACCACGATGGTGGCCGTCGGCAACACGGTGTCGATGGTGAAATTGGCGGAGTTGGTCGTACCGGTGCCAGCGTTGCCCGCCAGGTCGGCGATGCCGGTGTTGTCCAGGGCGATGAGATTGGACGTGTCGTTGATCCCGACGTTCGGTGTGAAGGTCGCCGTCCAGGTGATGCCGCCGTCGCTGCTGCTCACGGCGCTCAACGTGCCGTTGGGCACAGACAGGTCAGCGTTGGTGAAACCGCTCACCGACTCACTGAAGGTAATAGTCACCAGGGTCGTTTCACCGGCGCTCAGCGTCGGGTCCGCCATGACAATGGTCGCGGTCGGACGCAGGGTATCAACGGTGTAGTTGTTCGAGTCGGTGGTACCGCTACCGGCGTTGCCCGCCAGGTCAGCGATCCCGCTGTTGTCCAGGGTGATGACGTTGCTGGAGTCGATAATGCTGGCGCTCGGCGTAAAGGTCGCGGTCCAGGTGATGCCGCCATCGCTGCTGCTCACCGCGCTCAGCGTGCCGTTGGCAATGGTCAGGTCGGCGTTGGTGAAACCGCTCACCGCTTCACTGAAGGTGATCGTTACCAGCGAGGTTTCGCCAATGCTCAGCGCGGTGTCCGCGACCACAATGGTGGCCGTCGGGCGCACGGTGTCGATGGCGTAGTTGTTGGAGTCGGTGGTGCCGCTGCCGGCATTACCGGAAGCATTCTGCACACCGCTGTTGTCCAGGGTGATGACGTTGCTGGTGTCGGTGATGGCGCTGGTCGGGGTGAAGGTCGCGGTCCAGGTGATGCCGCCATCGCTGCTGCTCACCGCGCTCAGGGTGCCGTTGGTGATGGTCAGGTCGGCGTTGGTGAAACCGCTGACGGCTTCGCTGAAGGTGATGGTCACCATCGACGTATCACCGATTTTCAACGTATTGTCGGCCACCACGATGGTCGCGGTCGGCAGCACCGTATCGATGGTGTAGTTGCCGGAATTGGTGGTGCCGCTGCCGGTGTTGCCCGCCACGTCGGTCACGCCGGTATTGGCCAGGGTAATGACATTGCTGGCGTCACTGATGCCTGCGGTTGGCGTAAACGTCGCGGTCCAGGTGATGCCGCCGTCGCTGCTGCTCACCGCGCTCAACGTTCCGTTGGGAACGGACAGGTCGGCGTTGTCGAAACCGCTCACCGCCTCGGAGAAGGTGATGGTTACCAACGAGGTTTCACCGGCGCTCAGGGTCGTATCGGCCAGCACGATCGTGGCGGTTGGGCGAACCGTGTCGATGGCGTAGCTGTTGGAGTCGGTGGTACCGCTGCCGGCGTTGCCCGACAGGTCGCTGACCCCGGTGTTGTCCAGGGTGATCAGGTTGCTCGTGTCGTTGATGATCGCCGAAGGCGTGAAGGTTGCCGTCCAGGTGATGCCGCCGTCGCTGCTGCTTACCGCGGTCAACGTGCCGTTGGTGATGGTCAGGTCGGCGTTGGTGAAACCGCTCACCGCTTCACTGAAGGTGATCGTCACCAGCGAGGTTTCGCCGATGCTCAGCGCGGTGTCCGCGACCACAATGGTGGCCGTCGGGCGCACGGTGTCGATGGCGTAGTTGTTGGAATCGGTGGTGCCGCTGCCGGCATTGCCCGAGGCGTTCTGCACACCGCTGTTGTCCAGGATGATGACGTTGCTGGTGTCGGTGATGGCGCTGGTCGGGGTGAAGGTCGCGGTCCAGGTGATGCCGCCGTCGCTGCTGCTGACGGAGGTCAAGGTGCCGTTGGCGATGGTCAGGTCGGCGTTGGTGAAACCGCTGACGGCTTCGCTGAAGGAGATGGTCACCAGCGACGTATCACCGATTTTCAACGCATTGTCGGCCACCACGATGGTCGCCGTCGGCAGCACCGTATCGATGGTGTAATTGCCGGAGTTGGTGGTGCCGCTGCCGGTGTTGCCCGCCACGTCGGTGACACCGGTATTGTTCAGGGTGATGACGTTGCTCAAGTCATTCACGCCGACGGTCGGGGTGAAGGTCGCGGTCCAGGTAATCCCGCCGTCGCTGCTGCTGACTGCGCTCAGCGTGCCGTTGGCGATGCTCAGGTCACTGTTGTCGAAACCGGTCACCGCCTCGGAGAAGGTGATCGTCACCAACGACGTTTCTCCGGCACTCAGGGTCGCGTCCGCCAGGACGATGGTGGCCGTCGGGCGCTGGCTGTCGATCGCGTAATTATTCGAATCGGTGGTACCGCTGCCGGCGTTGCCGGCCCCATCGGTCACCCCGGTATTGTCCAGGGTGATCAGGTTGGTCGGATCGGTGATGCTCGCCGTTGGCGTCAGGGTCGCGGTATAAGTGATGTTATCGCTGGTGCTCAGGCTGCTCAGGGTACCGTTGTTCACCGTCAGGTCGGCCGTGGTAAAGCCAGTCACCGCCTCGGAGAACGTGATAGTCACCACCGATGTCTGACCCACCGCCAGCGCCGAGTCCGCGACCACAATGGTCGCGGTCGGGCGTACGGTATCGATGGCGTAGTTGTTGGAATCGGTGGTGCCGCTGCCGGCGTTACCCGAGGCGTTTTGCACGCCGCTGTTATCCAGGGTGATGACGTTGCTGGAGTCGGTGATGGCGCTGCTCGGGGTGAAGGTCGCGGTCCAGGTGATGCCGCCATCGCTGCTGCTCACCGCGCTCAACGTGCCGTTGGCGATGGTCAGGTCGGCATTGGAGAAACCGCTGACGGCTTCGCTGAAAGTGATGGTCACCAGTGACGTTTCACCGATTTTCAACGCATTGTCGGCGACCACGATGGTCGCCGTCGGCAGCACCGTATCGATGGTGTAATTACCGGAGTTGGTGGTGCCGCTGCCGGTGTTGCCGGCGATGTCGGTCACGCCGGTATTGTTCAGGGTGATGACGTTGCTCGGGTCACTCACGCCGACGGTTGGCGTGAAGGTCGCGGTCCAGGTGATACCGCCGTCACTGCTGCTCACCGCAGTCAGGGTGCCGTTGGCAATGGTCAGGTCGGCGTTGGTGAATCCGCTCACCGCCTCGGAGAACGTGATGGTCACCAGCGAGGTTTCGCCCGCTGCCAGTGTTGTATCCGCCAGCACAATCGTGGCGGTCGGACGCACGGTGTCGATGGCGTAGTTGTTGGAATCAGTGGTGCCGCTGCCGGCGTTGCCCGCCAGATCCGCGATGCCGGTGTTGTCCAGGGTGATCAGGTTGGTCGTGTCATTGATACTCGCGGAAGGTGTAAAGGTCGCCGTCCAGGTGATGCCGCCGTCGCTGCTGCTCACCGCAGTCAGGGTGCCGTTGGCGATGGTCAGGTCGGCGTTGGTGAAACCGCTGACCGCTTCACTGAAGGTGATGGTCACCAGCGAGGTTTCGCCGATTCTCAGCGCCGTGTCCGTCACTACGATGGTTGCCGTCGGGCGTACGGTGTCGATCGCATAGTTGTTGGAGTCGGTGGTGCCGCTGCCGGCGTTGCCCGCCAGATCTGCCACGCCGGTGTTGTCCAGGGTGATCAGGTTGGTCGTGTCGGTGATGCTGGCGGTCGGGGTAAAAGTCGCGGTCCAGGTGATGCCGCCATCGCTGCTGCTCACCGCTGTCAGAGTCCCGTTGGCAATGGTCAGGTCGGCGTTGGTGAAACCGCTCACTGCTTCGCTGAAGGTAATGGTCACCAGCGAGGTTTCGCCGATTTTCAGCGCATTGTCCGCCACCACGATGGTGGCGGTCGGACGAAGCGTATCGATCGCATAGTTGTTCGAATCAGTGGTGCCGCTGCCGGCGTTGCCCGCCAGATCGCTGACCCCGGTGTTGTTCAGGGTGATCAGGTTGGTCGTGTCGTTGGTGCTTGAGGAGGGTGTGAGGGTGGCGGTCCAGGTGATGCCGCCGTCGCTGCTGCTGACCGCGCTCAAGGTGCCGTTGGCGATGGTCAGGTCGGCGTTGGTGAATCCGCTGACCGCTTCACTGAAGGTGATGGTCACCAGCGAGGTTTCGCCGATTTTCAGCGCATTGTCTGTCACCACGATGGTCGCCGTTGGCCGCACGGTATCGATGGCGTAATTGTTGGAATCGGTGGTGCCGCTGCCGGCGTTGCCCGCCAGGTCACTGACCCCGGTGTTGTCCAGGGTGATCAGGT
Organism: Pseudomonas sp. B1(2018); assembly: GCF_003097365.1. NCBI lineage: Bacteria > Pseudomonadati > Pseudomonadota > Gammaproteobacteria > Pseudomonadales > Pseudomonadaceae > Pseudomonas > Pseudomonas sp. B1(2018). The sequence continues at coordinate 29,032 of NZ_PYUK01000019.1, read as the reverse complement.
TGGTCGCGTCGGTGATGCTCGCGCTCGGCGTGAAAGTCCCCGTCCAGGTGATGCCGCCATCGCTGCTGCTCACCGAGGTCAAGGTACCGTTGGCAATGGTCAGGTCGGCATTGGTGAAACCGCTGACCGCTTCGTTGAAGGTGATGGTCACCAGGGAGGTTTCGCCGATTCTCAGCGCCGTGTCGGCAAACACGATGCTGGCGGTCGGGCGTACGGTGTCGACCGTGTAGTTGTTGGAGTTGGTGGTGCCGACGCCGGCAGTGCCCAGACCGTTTATCACCCCCGTGTTGTCCAGGGTGATGACGTTGGTCGTATCGGAAATACTGGCGGACGGTGTGAACGTTGCTGTCCAGGTGATGCCGCCATCACTACTGCTTACCGCGGTCAAGGTGCCGTTGGCGATGGTCAGATCGGCATTGGTGAAACCGGTCACCGCTTCACTGAAGGTGATCGTCACCAGCGAGGTTTCGCCGATTTTCAGTGCATTGTCCGACACCACAATGGTCGCGGTCGGCGGCGGTGAATACGCGGTATTCAGTACGCCTCCGTCGTTGTAGATGGTCGCGACAGAGGTCGGCGAGGTACCGGTTGTACCTCCGCCCTGCGCGGTACCGCCTGCACCACTGGCCGCGGCATTACCGGCCAGGGCGGCGAAGTTGGCGGCCGTCATCAGCAGCGTGCCTTTGTTCCAGATCGCACCGACGCCCCGGCCGCCCAGGCCGCCATTGCTGGCATTGCTGCCCTGGCCACCGCCACCGCCACCGCCGCCACCAGCGCCGATGTTGTTGCTGATGGTCGAGGTGCCGACGATGGTGAGGGTGCCGCTGCTGGCGTTGTAGATCCCGCCCACCGCATTGCCACCGGCGCCACCCACCTTGTCCCAACCGGCCCCGCCGCCGCCACCGCCAATGGAAATCGTGCCATTGGTGGCCGTCGCACCGTTACCGCCGCTGCTGTAATAGGAAACGCCTATGCCGCCAGCTCCGCCAGTGGTGGTACCGCCGCGACCGCCCATGTGGGTGGCGTCATAACCGCCGCCGTAACCGCCGACGCCACCGCCGCCCACACCGCCGCCCAACGTGCCGGTGCCCGGCCCTGCCGAACCGCCATGCCCGCCGCCCTGGCCGCCCAAGCCGCCGCCACCTCCACCCCCACCGCCGTAAAAAGCGCCGGTGATACCGCCGCCACCACCGCCACCAGAAGCGGCGTTGGAGGTCACGGTAACGTTATTGAGGGTCAGAATCCCTGCGTTGAAAATCCCCCCGGCCATCGAGCCCGTGGCAGCGTAGCCACCGTTGCCGCCCGTGCCCGACACCAGGCCACGGGTGATAACCAGGCCATCGAGTTTCACGGTACTGCCAGCCGCCACTTCAATCACTCGGGTCCTGTACTGGCCGTCGAGAATCACGTCAGCCGCACCGTCGTTGTTCAAGTCGCCATCAACGGTGATGTTCTTGTTGATCAACAACTCGGACGTCAGCTGCACCGTCATGCCGCTGTTGAAGGTGACGATATCGCCGTTCTGCGCCGAGGCGATCGCCGCGCGCAACGAACCGACGCCTGTGTTGGCATTGTTGGAGGCGGACCAGGTGGCCAAGCCCCACTGATAGTCGCTCATGGCCGTGCTCGAGAGGGCGTTGGCGCTCTCGATGTTGCCGGTGGCGATTTCCAGATCCCAGTCACCGCCCACGCCGTTACGGTTGTTCGACGCCGCTACATCGCGGCCGGTCATTTGCGCCAGCGAATCGACAAAGCTCAGGCCGCGCTCGCCTTCGGCGGTGTAGCAGCCGTAGATCAGGATGTCGCCGCCAGCGTTGATGTCCTTGCCGATTTCCGCCAGCACCGCGCTGCGGGCGGCGACGTTGTCGGCCGACAGATAGCTGTCGCCCAGCCACAGGTCACCGGCGTTGCCGTGGGCGATGATCTGCACCGAGCTGATGCCCTGGTGCTGATCGAGGTAGTCGGCTATCTGTTGCAGCCCATCCTTGCCCGCGTCGAGTTTCACGACCTGGGTCCCGGGGGCGACGCCTGTGAGCAGGCTGTCGGCATCTTTCACCCGGGAGTCGACGAACACCACGCTCTGCCCCGGCACCGCAACGGGACTGGCCGCCGGTGTGGCATCGGCCTGGCCGTGGGTATCCTTGCTCGCCGTCGGGTGATCGGCAGTCGGCGCCTTGGCGGTATCGGCTGTGGAATGGTTGTCCGCCTGGGCGGCGGTATCGGCCACCGTGGCAGCGACAGCACCGTCGAACAGCATGCGCGGTTCCAGGGACATGATCATGGGCGCCGCTGGCGTCCGCTGGCCTTCGGTTACCCGTGACTTTGCCTTTGCTCCGCCAAAAATGCTCCACCACATGCTGCTCACCCGAATTCGAACGAATGTACGTAACGCATCAATGAAAAACGCCGCGATCAAATGTTCGCGGCGTCGGACTTCATACGAATGACGTTGGCGGCGCTGGCAGAGCCATCGAGCCAAAAGGACAAGTCTGAGTATTGCTTGAACAGATCCGGCGGCAGGATGGTGCGCCGGGCCTGTACGGCAACCTTGGGTCGGACCTTGTGCAGGCCGGTTACCCCGAGGGCTTGGTCGAATTCCGGGGCGTCGTACGCCAGGTGCTCGAAGTCGTGCTCGAACCAGGGCTCGTCGATAAAGTCGTAGACCAGCCGCAGCACCCGCTCCGGTGCCTGGGTCAGCAAGTCATAGTCGATGATCAGCAAGGAGTCGGCGTGTTCGCCGTAGTAGGCTTCCTTCAGCGCCGCCCAGGCAAAACCCACCAGGCGATTGCGTTGTGCCAGGGTTTCGCAACGGCTGTAGACGGTGTTGCGCTCGACGGCATCGCCGAAGAGCTTGGTGTTTTCATAGGGATTGGCGCGGTAAAGACGCTCGATGCTGTCCATGATCCAGGCGACGTTGCGCACACAGGCAATCACCTTGGCCTTGGGAAACAGATCGTTGATGGCCGGCAGCTTGGCGCTCCAAAGGCGATTGGTGTCGAACACCACCGGTTTGTCGGCCTTGTCGGCATAGAAGGAATCAAACAGACCGCGCAACAGGCGGCGGCGCATGTCGGTGTCGATCACCGCGCCGAACTCGCTGCCCGCGCTGCACTGATCCAGAACACCGGAAAACAGGGAACCCACGGGGCTGGTCATTCCGGCATGGAAACGCGGGTTCTGCAAAAGAATGGCAGAAAGCAGCGTCGAGCCTGAGCGCGGCAAGCCGGAGATAAAATGAAACTGATGCAATCCCTTCACCATTAGCCGCAAGTCCATTTTGTAGGACAAAGCGTAACCGAAGGTAAAGTCCACGCCTAGTGGTGTTTTGATATCAATTCGGAGTCAATTCCACTGGAAACCGACTATTTAATCTCCATCGAATGGCTGAACCGTTTTAGCCTCAACGCTGCTTATTTCCCAGCCAACGGGGACACATACAACCTGGCGACAACGCCACCGGCCTTGACCTGACGGCCCAGCCGCCATTGTGCCGGCACGGGGGCAAACTCATCCGGCACGTCGGCGGTGCTGATCAACCAGATTCGCCGGGTGCCCTTGGGCAAATCGCCGAGGCTGTCGAGGTACTCGTCCGGCTCCGTCAGAGTGCCGAAACCATAGTCATTCGGACGGCCCGAGGTTCCGTCGGCATGTGGCGGGGTGTACAGCAGCGGCTTGGCACCGGTACGGTTGTAGTAGACGTAGCTCAAGTACCAGAGCATGTCGCTGGTGACGATTTGATCGCCGGGCTGGAAGTGCTGGTTGACGTCATCGACCAGAACATTGATCTGGTCATGGATGTCGACCGTGGCGTTGTTGTTCAAGCCCACCAGTTCGACACCGACAAACAGCACCAGCACCGTCAACGCCACCACGCGGGAGCCGCTGTACAGGCGGTCGATCGCCAACGACACCAGCATCGGCAGGCCCAGGGCATAGGCGGTGAGATAACGTTCGATGAACATCGGTGAAATGAACGACACCGCAAACACCAGCAATATCGGAACCAGGGTGTAGACCGCCAGCAACGCGCTGCCCCGGAACACGCTTCGGTCCCGCACCAGCGCCACCCCCGCCAATATCGGCAAGGCCAGCGGCAGGGCGGCAAACACCAGTGGCGGAAGGTTTTCGCCATCGTCCTGGATCAATAGCGACCACACCATGGACGGCAGGGAGTCGAAAGTGACCGGTGTTTCCCAGCCGACATCCCCGTTGGCCTTGAGTTGATCGATGTGCTGCAACAGATCGACCAGCCCCGGTATCCACGGCAGGTAAAGCGCGACAATGGCCAGGTTCGCCAGCCACCAGTCGCCACGCTGGATGCATCGCAGGCGATACCCCGGCTGCACGCGGATGATGCCCAGGTACAACCAATGACAAAGCACGCACAGCGCAGTGAAGTAATGGGTGTAGAACGCCGCGCTCATGAGCAGGACGTAAATCACCAGATAACGTCGGCGTTGCGGTTTGCGGATCCAGTACACCAGGGCAATCGTCGCCCCCAGCAACCACATCCCCAACAGCGAATACATGCGCACTTCCTGGCTGTAGCGAACCGCCGTGGGCAGCAGTGCCAGCAGAAAGCCGGCGAGTATCGCGGCGCGGCGGGTAGCCAGTCGATCCACCAGCCACACGCCGAGCCCGACCGAGGCGATGCCCGGCAGGGCGCTGAGACAGCGGATCGAAAATATGCCGTCGCCGAAGACGGCCATCCAACTGTGCAGCAGCATGAAATACAGCGGCGGATGCACGTCGTAGGCAGCGTGAAGCCAGATGTCCGGCAATGAATAACGCGCCAGCAACAGGCTGGAACCCTCGTCGCCCCAGATCGCAGCCGCCGTCAGATCGTAGAAGCGCACCAGCGCCGCCAGGACCAGGATCGGCACCAGCCAATGCTCCCGCGCCCAGCGAATAATCAGTTGCGCCCCCCTGGCGAAACCGGGATTTGCGCGTGGCCCCTGCGTGTCGCCCATCGGCGTCTCTCTGCGCGCCTCCATCGCCTCCCCTTGCAACGCTCAGTGACAGGTTACTCGCGATTCACTTTAGACCTTCAGCCCGAGCATCGTCGATGCTGGCCCGCAGACCAAACGACCTGCGGCGAGGAGAGCCGGTCGAGCTAAAATCCGCTTTCCCTGACACCCAGCGCCGCCAGCCGTCGCCAGGCAACGCCCAGCACCGACTCACCACGGCCTTGCAACACGGCCACGCCGCGTAACGGCTGCACGGGCGCCGGGGCCGGATCGAGCGGCGTCAAGCGCGCGCCGTACTGCGCCTGTACCGGCTCGGCCCGTTGAGACTGATCGCGGCGCACGGCAATCGGCCCGTGGTGATCGGATGTCAGCGCTTCCTGATCGACAAACGCCGCACCATTGGTATCGATTTCGCTCAGTTGCACGGCAATCGCCGGGTGCATCGGATCATCCGCGATAAACCGCCCGGTGGCACCCGGCGCCACGCGCCAGAGCTCCGCCTCGGCCAGATAGCCGCGCAAGCGCACACCCCGCTCGACAACCCGAGCCAGCGGCTCCCGGGTCGACAGCCAGCGCCCCACCGCCCATTGCGGCAGCAGGTCGCGCACCGTGCCGGCATGGGGGGCGCGCAATAGCAAACGCTCGCGCTGAGCCGCCAGCCCCCGGTATTCCGCGACCGCTTCGGCCAGGCGCTGCTCGACGATCCCGGCATCGGAAGCCGTTTCGCTGCGGCCGGCCTGACGACGCATCTGCAACTGCTGAATCTCGATCTCACGGCGCGCGATGGCCTGGCGCGAATCGAGATCAGGAGACTCCAGTTCGATCAGGACATCGCCCTGGGCCACCGACTGCCCGTCCTGCACATTCACCGCCTTGATCCGTGCCGCCACGGGCGCATGCAAGGTGCTGACCCGTCCCGCTTCGAGCATGGCCGGCACCTCGACGGCACTGCGCCACGGCAGGATCAGCAGCAACAACAGCCCGAGCACCGCCAGACTGCTGAGCAGCACCCGCGGCCCATGCGCCTGCTCGCGGCGGCTCCACCACTGGCGCCATTCACTCATGATGGGCAGAAAGATGAACCACACCAGTTCCACCAGCATCAGGAAGATCCCCAACACCTTGAAGAACAGGTGGTAGACCGCCAGAGCGATCCCGAAAAACAATACCGCGCGCCATAACCACGAGCCATACCCCCAGATCAGTAAACGCCGTTGCATTGTCGGCGACCAAGGCTCCGGCACCGTGGCACCGTAACCGAACAAAAACTCGCGCAGGCGCCAGCGGCACAAGGCAAACGCCCGGCCTTGCAGGTTATCGACCTGCCAGAAATCGCTGAGCAAAAAATAACCGTCAAAGCGCATGAACGGGTTGAGGTTGACCACCAACGTCGTGATCCACGTAGCACTGGCGAGCATGAACGCCGCGGTGCGAGCCGGCCCGTCGGGCAGCAACGACCACGCCAGCAAGGCCATGCACGCCAACAGCAACTCGGCCAGCACCCCGCCCGCGCCAATCAGCAACCGGGCCTTGCGATCATTGACCCGCCAGGCATCGCTGACATCGGTATAGAACATCGGCAGCAGCACCATGAACGCCACGCCCATGCTCTGTACCCGGCACCCGGCGCGCTTGGCCATGAACGCATGACCGAATTCGTGGCAGAGCTTGGCGAAGAACAGGGCCACGCCAAACGCCAATGCGCCGCCAAGGCTGAACAAATGCGGAAAGGTCGCGATAAACCGCTGCCAGTCCCGCGACACCAGAAACACCCCCAACCCCAGCACAGTGGGCAAGCCGTAGCGCAGCGCCCGCGGGCCAAAGCGCTCCAGCCATGGCCAGGCACGGTTGAGAAAACGCTCGGGACGCCACAGCGGAATACGAAAAAACAGGTATTGATGCAGCAACTGGTGCCACAGGCTCTGGTGTTGCGCAGCCGCTTTAAGGCTGTAACTGGCCCGCTGCTGGGGATCGAGGGCGGTAATCAGGTCGTGGCTGCGCAAGAACACCAGCAACTGCTCAAGATCCGCAGCACCCAGCGCCAGTCCCGGCTCACGATTGGCCGCTTGCAGGACTTGCTCGGGTTCACCCAGCGACCAGTGACGCAACAATCGCATGGCCGTGGTACCGAGCTTGAAGTAACGCCCCCGCACCGGATCGGCCAGCGTCCAGCAGGGCGCACCGTCCAGCGCCGGCGCTGCAGGGGATAATTGCAGGTCGGCACGCAGGCCGGGCAGGCTCATTTACAGGCCCACGCTCTGACGCAAACCGGCCAGCGGTCGACGCAGCAGGTACAACGCCAGCGGCGCCCGGTCACCGAAGATTTTCGCCGTGCCGCGCAAACCGATGCGCGGGGGTGCCGCGTCGAAATTCGCATCCAGGCGATAGGCCAACTGTCCGCCCGCCGTGGGCTGCGCTTCATAAGCCGAACGTTCGAGCCTGGCCAGATGCCGTTGCAGCGGGTCACTGTCGAGGAACAAGGCGACCTCGGCGCCGGGCTCCAGGGAAATCGCATCGCCCACGGCCAGTTCGATACGCAATTGCGCCTGAGCCGGATCGGCGATTTCCATCAGCCGCTCGCCCGTCTGCACGGGCTTGCCGGTCCAGCGCTCGGCATCGGCAAATACCGCGATGCCATCGCGCTCGGCGCGCACTTCGCTGCGTTTGAGCAGCTCACGGGCGTAGTCACGCTCGGCGCGTTTCTGTTCGACCCGGGCGGCCAGCAAATCCAGTTTCGAGCTGGACTCGGCATCGGCGAACGAGCGCTGGGAGTTGGCCTTGAGTTCCGCCTCGGCAACCCCGAGGGCGCGTTCGGCAACATCGGCCTGAGCCTTGAGCGTGGTGCTTTCGAAGCGCAGCAGCAGATCGCCGGTCTTCACCGTCTGGTTGGGTTTGACCAGGAATTCGGCAATCACACCGTCCAGCGGCGCCGCCACCACCCGACCGCCCAGCGGCACCACTTCGGCCGGTGCCAAAACGGATTGGCGCACCGGGATCAACAGCCCGAGCAATAGCATTGCCACCAGCAATGCCTGGCGTTTGCGCGTCCAGCGCAGGCGCCACGGCTTGCGCGGTTGCAACGCCTGCCAGGCGTGGCTGTAGGTATCGCCCAATTGCGACAGCAGCACTTGTTCGGCAGGGTTCCACGGAACATCCCGGGCCAGCCACAACCCGCCGAACACTTCGCCCTGGCGATCGATCAGCGGTAGCCAGAACACCTGCGCCGCCGACAGGCTTTGCCATTCCGCCTGCAGCGATTCGCTGATGACATCGGCGGCAATGACCCGCGCCTGCTGCAACTGCTCACCTTTGAACAACTGCGCCACCGCCTGCTCGACGAACGCGACAAACGGCGAATTCGGCTCCACCGCGCTGACACCGGTCACGGCCTGCACCTTCCCGGCGATCAACAGGGCCGCATGGCGAAAGCCAAACAGTGCCTGGCCATCATTGACCAGGCTGTAGGCCAATTGGGCGGGCGTTCGGGCTGCGCGGGTCTGGCGCTCCAGATCTAGAAAGCGTGCGAACACCTGTTCGGCACCGCCGCTCACCGGCGCGTTCACTTGAACTCCGCGAAATGCGCCGTGCCGCTCATGCCCGCCAGCAACCCGCTGGCATCGGGCACGCTGGCCACCAGCAGCAAGGTCTGACTGCCTTCATCGATGCGCGCGCCCAGGCGCTTGACCGTCGCGTCCAACGGCTTTCCGGTTTCATCGGGAACAAAACTGAAGGTCTGGCCGGGCTTGAGTCGGGCCATCCAACGCGAGGGCACCAGCAGATGGATTTCCAAGGTGCGATTATCGACCACGTCCAGCAATGGCGCGCCGGCAGGAACGCTTTCATAGCGCTGTACCTTGCGCTCGACGACCTGGCCATCGAACGGCGCCAGCACGCTGCAACGCTTGACCTGCACTTGATACACCTGGGACTGCGCCTGGGTTTCACTGACCTTGGCCTCGGCACGTGCCACTTCGAAACGCCCGACCGAATTCAGCGCGGCCAGTTGCCGGTTGTGCGCCAGTTCTTCACCTGCGCCACGGCTGGCCGCTTGAGCGGCATTGAGCTGCGCCTGATAGGCCGAGCAATCGAACCGCGCCAGGGTATCGCCTTTCTTGAACGATTCGCCCTCGCTGAACGGCAATTCGACAATCCGCCCGGGGACCTCACTGGCCAGTACGGCCTGGTCCCTGGCGCGCAATACACCACGGGCCTCGGTGCTGGTTGCAGCACTGGCGCTCGCATCCATTTGCGCAAGCGGATCGTCTGCCCCGGGCGTTTGCGCCTGGACAACGCTCGCGACGAAGAAAAAACCCAACCCCAACACACAGAAAATCCGCATGACCGTTCTCCCTTTCGGATCAACGGAGTCTACGGCAGCGGCGATGAGCGTCAAGCAGATGGCCACCATTGCCTGTGTATCAGCGCTGCGCCGTCTCGGCCAACGGATAGACCGACTGCCACCCCCCACCCAACGCCTTGTACAACCCGACGGCCGCCAGCGACACGCCGGTCGAGCTCTCGACCCACTGCTCCTGCGTGGCCAGCAACGCCCCTTGCACGGTGAGTACGGTGACGAAATCCACCACGCCCTCCACGTACTGCTGTTGCGCGGTGTCCAGCGCAATGCGGTTCTGCCGCACGGCTTCGGCCAGGCTGTCACGGCGCAATTGGCTGGCGTTATAGGCGGTCAGTTGGTCATCGATTTCATGCCAGGCGCGCAACACGGTTTGCTGATAGGCAATGGCCGCTTCCTGTTGTTGTGCTTCGCGCAATTGGAGCACGCCCCGCAAACGGCCACCGTCGAACAACGGCAAGCTCAATTGCGGGCCGATCCCGAACGAACGCGAACCCCAGGAGCCAAAATCGCTCAGCTGCATGGCCTGGGAGCCGATGTTCCCCGACAGGGTGATTCGCGGATAGAAATCCCCCTTGGCCACGCCAATGCTGGCCGTGGCGGCATGCAGTCGCGCTTCGGCCTGGCGAATGTCCGGTCGACGCTCAGCCAGTTGCGAGGGCAAGCCAATGGCGACCTGGCGCGGCGTTTGTGGCACCGGGGCGTCTGTGGATAACTCCGCCGCCAATGCCTGGGGCGCTTCGCCCATCAACAGGCTCAAGGCATTGATCAGTTGCCACTGGCGCTGCTCCAGCGCGGGCAGGCGCGATTCGATGGCCGACACCTGCGCGGCGGCTTCGGCGACATCCAGATCCGTCGCGACGCCGTCGGCCAGGCGCAGTTGCGAGAGCTTCAGGCTATGGCGGGCGACGCCGAGGTTCTGTTCGGTGACGAGCCGGGTGTTCTGCACACCGCGCAATTGAATGTAGTCCTGGGCGGTTTCGGCCAGCACCGACAGCAGCACACCACGCCGGTCGTTCTCGGCGACCTCCAAGGTGGCGTCGGCCGCTTCGGTTTCCCGACGCACGCGGCCCCAGAAGTCCAGCTCCCAGGAAGCGGAGAAGCCGGCATTCCACAGGTTGAAGGCGGATTGGCCATTGTGTCCTGACGGGTCGTTCAAGCCTTCAGCGCTGTTACGATTGCGCCCGTAACTGCCACTGGCCGCCGTGTTGGGGTAGCGGTTGGCAGTGATGACCTGGCGCACCGCACGACTTTGCTGCAAACGGCTGCCGGCCAGCTTCAGGTCGAGGTTGTCGGTCAGGGCGCGCTGGCTCAAGGCCGAGAGTTTCGGGTCGTGGAACACCTCCCACCAGCGCTCGGCCATTGTTTCGGCGATGGCCTGGCTGGTGGCTGCCTTTGATGGTTTTGCCCATTCGGTGATCTGCTGTGCATCAGGCTTCTGGAAGTCCGGGCCAACGGTGCAGGCTGACAGGCTCAGCACAAACAAGGCAGAAAAAGTCAGGCGAGGCTGATGACCTCTTCGCGAGCAAGCCCGCTCCCACAGGGGAATGCGGTCAACTGTGGGAGCGGGCTTGCTCGCGAAGGCGTCAGCGCTATCAACGAAAATCTTCATCGCTGAACAACCTCTTTCGCCTTGGCGATGGCCGTATCAATACTCGCCTCCACCGACATCCCCACTCGCAAGCGCTCGGCCAGCGGTTGTCCCGGCTCCAGCACGATCTTCACCGGTATCCGCTGCACCACTTTGGTGAAGTTGCCAGTGGCGTTGTCCGGTTTGATCGCGGCAAACGTCACCCCGGTGGCCGGTGCGATGCTTTCGACACGACCGTTGAGTGCCGCACCGCCCAGGCTGTCGACGCGCACCTGCACCGCCTGCCCCGGCTGCACATCCGTCAGTTGCGTTTCCTGGAAATTGGCCATCACATAAGCCTGCGCCAGCGGCACCACGGCGAGGATCTTGCTGCCCGGCGTGACGTAGGCGCCGACCCGCACCGCGCGTTCTCCGACCATACCGTCCTGTGGCGCCACGATCCTTGTATAGGACAATTCGTAGCTGGCCATTTCCAGCTTCGCTTGCGCCCGTTTCAGCCCGCCCTCGGCTGCATCGCGCTGGGCCGTCAGGATCTCCACCTGCTTGCGCTCCGCCGCCAGTACCGCCGTGGCATTGGCCAGCCGCGCGCCAGCCTGGTCGATGCGCGTTTGCGCCTGTTGCGCATTTTGCACCGTGCCGGCGCCCACCCCGGCGAGGTGCTTGTAGCGGTTCAATTCATGCTCGGCAAAGGCCATTTCCGCCTTGGCCGAAACCACCGAAGATTGCGCCTGGGCAATCACCGATGCCTGGCGCTCCAGGGTCGCCCGGGCGTTTTGCAGCTGCGCCCTGGCCACCAGCGTTTCGGCGTCGGCGGCCTGGGCGGCGGCGCGTAAATCCCGGTCATCGATCAGCGCCAGCAATTGCCCCGCCTTGACCTGCTGGTTGTCCTCGACCAGCACTTCCTTGATAAACCCGGCGACCCGCGGCACGACCAGGGTGAAATCCGCCGAGACGTAAGCATCGTTGGTGTTCTGCTGGGTACGCTTGCCGAACAGGCCAGGCATTGCCAGGTACAGCGCCCCACCGACGGCCAATGCGACGGCCACGGCCACCGCGACTTTCTGCTTTGCTTGGGTGTTCATAAAAACCTTCTGTTTCAGTGGAGCATTCAGGTCGGTGTGCGCGGCGGATAGATCCGCGTCGGCAGCCAGAAAATCAGCAGGATCAAGGTCACGGCGACACCGGCCATGCACAGGTAAAGATCAGAGGACGTGAGCACCAGTGCTTGCTCATGCAGACGATGAGCGAGACTTGCACTGTCGCGCTCGGCCAGCGGCGAGTTGCCGAGGCGATCGACCAGCATGGTCGAATGAAAATGCAGACGGGCCGTGGTCAGCGCTTCGATCACCCCGGTGGCGATGACCGCCGACAGGCCTTTGACGGTGTTGAACCAGGCCGATGCGAACGGCCCTTCCAACGGACTGATGCTGCCGGTGGACAGCATCAGCAGCGGCAATACCGCCATGGGCTGACCGAAAATCTGCAGCCATTGCAGCACATAGAAATCGTCGCGAATCCACGCGGACGTCAGTTGCGAGCCGCCGACGCACGACAACGCCAGCATGCCCAGGCCGATGCCCAGCACCCAGCGGCAATCAACCCAGCGAAAGTTGCACAGGGTCGCCACCAACGGCAGCGCAATCAATTGCGGCAGCGCCGCCAGCAGCATGATCGGTGCGGTCTGCACCGGGCGATAACCCTGGACCTGCGCCAGGTAGCTGGACGGAATGATGATCACCGCCTGCAACACCACCAGCACGCCCGCCAGGCTCAGCAAGGCAAAGGACAGGTTACGGATGCCGAGCATCTGCATCTTGAAAAACGGTATCGGCTGCGACCACTCGCTGGCCAAAAACAGCACCAGCAGCAACAGCCCACCACCGAGCAATCCGCAGATCAGGTTCGACTCGAACCAGTCCAGGCGGTTGCCCTGCAGGATACCGATCACCAGCATGCAGATGGCGGGAAAGCCCAGCAGCAATCCGCGCCAGTTGAAGGATTTGAAGCGCTCCAGGCGCAGCGGGTCCTGGGGCAAACCGTACGCTACCGCGGCCATGGCCATCAGGCACGGCGCGATGATTTGCCAGAAGGTCCATTGCCAGCCGACGTATTCGGTCCACAGCCCGGCCAATGGCGTGCCCAGGCCCGGACCGAACGTCGCCGTCAGGGCATAACCGGCCAGGCCATACAACTTCACGTTGGCAGGCAGAAACCGCAGGGCCACGGTCATCAACATGGGGGGCAGTGCGCCGCCCGCCAGACCTTGCAAAGTGCGCAGCAACAGCAGGCTTTCGTAATTCGGGGCGAAGGGGCACAACACACCCAAAAGGGTGAACAGGCTGATGGCGCCCAGGGTGAAACGTCGCAACGAGAACGTCACCGCACACCACGGCGCAAACGCCATGGCCGCCACCGACGTCGCGGTGTAACAGGCGACCAGCCAGGTGCCTTCGTCGTAGCCGATAGCCAATGCACCGCGGATGTCGGCGAGCGCGACCTTGGTCACCATCTCGTTCAGGCCCGACACCAGCACCGCCAGCAGCACGCCCACCAGGCCGATGATGATCCGTGGGCCGAAGACCGGCGGTGCGGCTGCCGTGCTGGCCGCCGCGGCAGGTGCCGTCACGGTAAGGGAAGTCATGTACTGCGAGCTCCGGCGTGGAAAGACCGAAGCATTCTAAAAAGCGTGATGCCTGACGAAAATCAACTTATTGGCAGGTTATAAATGCGTCAGACGCAACGATACCCTCCTGTGGGAGCGAGCTTGCTCGCGATAACGGCAGGTCAGTCAATAGGGATGTCGAGGCTGCCGGCCTCATCGCGAGCAAGCTCGCTCCCACAGGGGAACTGATCAGCTCACGGTTGAGCCGCCAGCCACGTCTCATCGCAGCAGGTTTTCAGGGTTTCACGCAGCCAGCGGTGCGCCGGGTCCTTGTCGAAGCGCGGGTGCCAGGCCTGGGTCAGCATCAGGGTCGGCAACGGAATCGGCAGGTTGAACGAGCGCAGTTTCAACCCCAGCCGCCGCACGCTCAGCAAGGCTTCCTTGGGCACCGGCAGGATCAGGTCGGAATCGGGCAAGGCAAACATCGCCGCATGAAAACTTGGCGCAATCACCGCCACCCGCCGCTCCAGGCCCAGGGCATTGAGCGCGGTATCGATCGGCCCCCGGGCAATGCCACGCCGGGACATGCTGATATGGGAATAACCGGCATAGCGCTCAGCCGTGATCTCTTCGTCCAGCAGCGGATGATCCTCGCGCACCAGGCCGACGAAGTGGGTGGAAAACAGGTTCTGAACCTTCACTTCCGGGGTCAGCGGCCGTGTGTTGCTGACGCTCAGATCGATCCGCCCTTCGCGCAAGGCCTCATCATCGCCATCGCCTTCCGGGACGAAACGCAATTCGCAGTGCGGCGCCTGCCGGTCGAGGGTGTCGAACAACCTGCCGCCGTAAACACCGACAAAGAAGTCGTTGGCCCGAATACTGAACCGCCGCCGCAGCGAACTCAGCTCCACCGCATCGGCCGACCGAAACAGCAACCCGGCCTGCTCCACCACGCTGCGCACTTGCTCGCGCAATTCCAGCGCCTTGGGTGTCGGCACCAGGCCACGGCCGGCGCGCACCAGGATCGGGTCGCCAATGGCTTCGCGGATGCGCGTCAATGTCCGGCTCATGGCCGCCGGGCTCAGGTTCATCCGCCGCGCCGCCCCCACCACACTGCCCTCGTCGAGCAAGGCGTCGAGGGCGACCAACAGGTTCATGTCCGGGAGTTGCATGCAGGGCACTCATGGCCGATCAGGATTGATCCAGGTGCAATGCTAGCAGATCAAAAGATCGCAGCCTTCGGCAGCGCCTACAGAGGACTGCGATCTTTTGATTTTCGATCAGCGCTGCATGCCCCAGCGCTTCACCGTCACCCGCTCCAACGAATCAAACACCAGGTTCTCCACCAGCAACCCAATCAGAATCACCACCGCCAGGCCGGCAAACACCTTGTCGGTGTACAGCTCATTGCGATTCTGAAAGATGTACCACCCCAACCCACCCTTGCCGCTGGTCGCGCCAAACACCAACTCGGCAGCAATCAACGTCCGCCAGGCAAAAGCCCAGCCGATTTTCAACCCGGCGAGGATCGACGGCAGCGCCGCCGGGATCAGGATGAACAGCACAAAACGCATGCCCTTGAGGCCATAGTTGCGCCCGGCCATGCGCAGTGTTTCCGAGACGCCGAGAAACCCGGCGTAGGTGTTCAGCGCCAAGGCCCAGAGCACCGAATGCACCAGCACGAAAATCAGGCTGTTCTGCCCCAGGCCGAACCACAACAGTGCCAACGGCAATAGCGCGATGGCGGGCAACGGGTTGAACATCGAAGTCAGGGTACTGAGCAAGTCGCGACCGAATTGCGTCGACACCGCCAGTGTCGTCAGGCCAAACGCCAGGACGATGCCGATCAGGTAACCCTTGAGCAACACCACCAGAGAGATCCACACCTTGCCCAGCAGCTCGCCACTGAGCAGGCCGTCGTACAGCGCGTGAGCGGTCTGCAAGAAGCTCGGCAACAGCAGGTCGTTGTTCTGATAGCGCGCAACGGCCTCCCAGAGCACAGCGAGCAACACCAGAATCAGGCTTTTACGCAACCAACCCTGTTGCCACAGGCGTTGCCCGAGGGGTAGTTCACGCTCCAGCGGCACGCTGGTCAGTGGCTGCAAAACCGTTTCGAACGCTTCACGCGGGGATGATAAATGGCTCATCGGGCCCTCCTCTCAACTGGCTCAATAAGCGATGCGGATATCAGCGAAATCCAGCTCATGCTCGGCTTGCGGCGATTGACCTTCATCGAACAACAGCCGGTGAATGCGGCGCGCCGATTCTTGAAACGCCACACCGCCGAGGCTGTGCAAATCGTATTGGTGGCTGTGCACTTCCGCCCGCACTCGCCCCGGATGCGGCGACAGCAAAAGGATGCGGTTACCCACCACCAGCGCCTCTTCGATGGAGTGCGTGACGAACAGCAGCGTGAAGCGCACCTCCTCCCAGAGCAGCAACAGTTCCTCCTGCATCTTGCGTCGGGTCAACGCATCGAGGGCAGCGAAGGGTTCGTCCATCAGGAGGATTTTCGGCTGCATCGCCAGCGCCCGGGCGATGGCAACCCGAGCCTTCATGCCACCGGACAAGGTGTGTGGATAGGCATCGGCAAACGCCGCCAGACCGACCTTGTCCAGGTAGTGCAACGCCCGCTCTTCAGCCTCTTTGCGCTTGAGGGTTTTCGAGGCCAGCAGCGGAAACATCACGTTCTGTTTGACGGTTTTCCACGGCGGCAGTTGATCGAACTCCTGGAACACCACGATCCGGTCCGGCCCGGGCGCATCGACGCGCTGGCCTTGCAGACGGATCTCGCCTTCCACAGGCTGGATGAATCCGGCGGCGGCCTTGAGCAAGGTCGACTTACCGCAACCGGACGGCCCGAGCAGGACAAAACGGTCCGCCGGGTCGATCTCGAAGCTGACTTGATGGGTCGCCCGCACCACCCGCTGCGGCGTGCGGTATTCGAGGCTGACGTTATCGACCGACAGCAGCGCCTGGGCTGCCGCGATCGGATTGCTGACCGTGTGGCCTTGCAAAGGGGCGTTCATTTCGGTCAGCTCCCTTGCAGCGGCTTGGCGTCCTGGAAGAAATAATCCTTCCACGAGTCCGGTTTGTTTTTGATCGCGCCGACGCGGTAGAGGAACTCGGCCAACGGGTAAGTGTTTTTCGGCGTGACGCTGAACTCGAACTGCGGGTTGTCGATGATTTTCAGCAACGCGGCGCGGTCGATTTTGGCCTTGGTCACGCGGATGTAAGTGTCCGCCGCCGCGCCTTTATCGTTCTGTGCGAACTGTGCGGCTTCGGTCAGCGCTTCGATGAAGGCTTTGTAGGTTTTCGGGTTCTCGTTGCGGAATTTCTCGGTGGCGAACAGCACGGTCGGCGAGTTCGGGCCGAGCAGGTCATAGGTGTTCAGCACCACGTGTACATTGGGATTTTCCAGCGCCTGGTCCTGGAATGGCGGGTTGGAGAAGTGGCCGGTCAACTCGGTGCCACCGGCTACCAGCGCCGCTGTCGCGTCAGGGTGCGGAACAGCGATGGTGTACTTGTCGAGGCGATTGAATTCCTTGTCACCCCACTGCCTGGCGGCCGCGTATTGCAGGAAGCGCGACTGCACCGAAACCCCCACGGCCGGCACCGCGATACGGTCCTTCTCGGTGAAGTCGGCGATGGTCTTGACCGTGGGATTATTGCTCACCAGGTAGTACGGGAAGTTGCCGAGAGAAGCCACGGCCTTGACGTTCTGCTTGCCGTGGGTGCGATCCCAGATGGTCAGCAGCGGGCCGACACCGGCACCGGCGATGTCGATCGAGCCGGACAGCAGCGCATCGTTGACCGCCGCGCCGCCCGAGAGCTGAGTCCAGTCGACCTTGATGTCGATACCTTCCTGCTTGCCGTACTTCTCGATCAGGCTCTGATCGCGCACCACGTTGAGCAGCAGGTAGACGATACCGAACTGTTCGGCGATGCGGATTTCACCTTCGGCGTGGGCCACGGTCGGCGCCACCAGGCTGCCGGCGATCAGGCTGAAACCCAGGCCGATGGCGGCGGCCAGGGGTGCAAAGGGCAGACGTTTGGACATGATCAAATCTCCGGCAATTCAGAAAGGCGCGTCGCCCTGGATGGTGGTGCGATACAGCTTGCGGCGCAGATGGCTGGGGCAGCCGGCGGCGAGGTGAATCAGTGAACGGTTGTCCCAGAACACCAGGTCATGGGGCTGCCATTGATGGCGGTAGATGTTTTGCGGCAACACGCTGTGGGCGTAGAGTTCGGCCAACAGTTGCTGGCTCTCGTCCTCCGGCAAGCCAACGATGCGGGTGGTGAAACCCTCGCTGACGAACAACGCCTTGCGGCCGTTTTCCGGGTGTGTCCGCACGACCGGGTGGACGACCTCCGCAACCTGGGCCAGTTGCTCCGGGGTCAGGGTCGGGCGCCAGTTGCCTTCGAATTTGGTCTCGCTGTAACGCGCCGTGTAGGAGTGCGCGGCCGAGCGGCCTTCCACCGCTTTGCGCAGCGCCTCAGGCAGGTTGTCCCAGGCCTTGTGCATATCGGCGAACAAGGTGTCGCCGCCCTCCGCTGGCAGCTCCTGGGCGTGCAGCATCGAGCCCAGGCTCGGCAGTTGTTTGTAGGAGAGATCGGAATGCCAGAACTTGCCGGCATCACCCAGGCCGATGTTCTGGCCGTTTTCGACGATGTTGGAAACGATGAGGATTTCCGGATGCCCTGCCAGCAGGAACTGCTTGAGCACGTGAATCTGCAACACGCCAAAACGACGACTGAAGTCGATGTGCTGTTGCGGGGTGATGCGCTGGTCGCGGAACACCACCACATGATGGTCCAGGTGCGCGCGGTGAATGCGGGCAAAGTCCTGATCATTGATCGGGCGGGACAAATCGAGGCCGAGGATTTCGGCGCCCACCGCTCCGCTGAAAGGGCGGATTTCAAAGAATTGTGGCGCGATGCTTGGCGAAGCTGAGGCTGCAGACATAAATCACTCCCACGCACGGCACGCTCAAGGGCGCGCGCGTCGATCAGAAACTCACGGAGGTTCCGTGTTGGTTCGTGTCGTGCGGCGCGCCGATTGGTCGGCAGGTACGCAGGAGATTGACTTTATAGATATAAGAATTGAAATTTAAATACCGTTAATGAATAACGATATGGCGATTGAAAAGGGACTGCGTGGATTGCGGAGTGACGTTATTTGTCACTTTCTGACAGGGTTTTGGTGTTTTGACTGGCCCCATCGCGGGCAAGCCCGGCTCCCACAAGGTTCTTTGTTGAAACACGATCATGTGTTTGACACAAAAACCTGTGGGAGCCGGGCTTGCCCGCGATGGGGCCAGTGAATCCACTAAAGATCTAGAGATCTAGCGCTCGTGCAGTGCCTCGGCCCGCGCACGGATGATCGGCTTGAGCAAGTAGCTGAGGATAGTCTTCTTGCCGGTGATGATGTCCACGGAAGCCACCATCCCCGGAATGATCAACAAGGGCTTTTCGTCGGTGCCCAAGTGGCTGCGTTCTGTGCGCAGCTTGATGATGTAGTAGGTGGTTTTCTTGTCATCGTCGGTAATGGTGTCGGCACCGATCTGTTCCAGCTTGGCCTTCAGCCCACCGTAGATGGTGTAGTCATAGGCAGTGAATTTCACCGTCGCTTCCTGCCCCGGATGCAGGAACGCGATGTCCTGCGGGCGGATCTTCGCCTCGACCAGCAAGGTGTCGTCCAGCGGCACGATTTCCACCAGGTCGCTGCCTGGCTGGATAACCCCGCCGATGGTATTGACCAGCAGCTTGTTGACGATACCCCGCACCGGCGAGGTGACCAGTGTCCGGCTGACCCGGTCTTCCAGGGCCTTGCCAGTGGCTTGGGCCTTGTTCAGATCGGTGCGTGCTTCATTGAGCTGGGTCAGGGCTTCGCTACGGAACTTGCCGCGAGTTTCGTCAATTTTGCGCTGTACTTCCTTGATCGCCGACTCGGCTCGCGGAATAGCCAGGGTGGTGGCGTCGAGCTGGCCACGGGTCTCCGCTTCGGCACGCCTGAGGCGCAGGACTTCCACCGGCGATACCGCGCCCTGGGCCACCAATGGCTCGGACATGCTGATTTCCTGACGCTGGAAGCCCAATTGCTGGCGGTACTGCGCCTGCTTGGAGGTGAATTCGCGCAGCTCTTGCTGGCGCTGGATCAACTGCTCCTGCAAGCCGCCAATCTCGTCGAGCAACTGCTGGCGGCGACTCATATAGAGCGACTCTTCGTTCTTGGCCTGACCCGGCACGGCCTTGAGTACATCCTCGGGGAAGTTCAGGGGACGATCTTCGAGCTCGGCGCTCAGACGCTCGACCCGCAACACCATCGACAACCGATCGGCTTCGGTTTCACCGACGTTAGAGGCAAATCGCGTGTCGTCCAGGCGAAGCAGCGGGGCACCGGCGTCGACGATCTGGCCTTCCTTGACGAACAGCTCGGAAACGATACCGCCCTCAAGGTTCTGGATTTTCTGGATCTTTGACGATGGAATCGCCTTGCCATCGCCCTTGGTCACTTCGTCGATGACCGCGAAGTTGGCCCAGAGCATCAGGAATACGAAGAACGAGATGATCGCCCAGATCGTCAGCCGCACCACACGCGGCGCGTCTTCGATCAACGCCTTGTTGACCTCCGGCAGCGGCTGGCCCTGAAGCGAAGCAGAGCCCTTGAAGTAGCGAAGGATCGAACCCTTACCCGACTTAAGCAACACTGATCTGCCCCTTCTTCAACGCTTCCATCACCGCGGCTTTCGGGCCGTCGGCGAGTATCTGCCCGCGGTCGATCACGATCAGCCGATCCACCAGCGACAACAGCGATGCCCGGTGAGTCACCAGCACCACGGTCTTGTTTTCGATCACGGCTGCCAGGCGCTGCTTGAGGCGCTCTTCACCGGTGTTATCCATGGCACTGGTCGGTTCGTCGAGCAGCAGGATCGGCGGATTGAGCAGTAATGCACGGGCCAGGGCCACGTTTTGCCGTTGGCCGCCGGAGAGGTTCTGCCCGCGTTCGCCCACTTGCAGCTCATAACCCTGCGGATGCAGACGCGCATATTCGTGGACACCGGCCAGCTCAGCCGCTTGCAACACCAGTTCATCCTCGACATAACGCGCACCGGAAACCAGGTTGTCGCGCAAGGTACCGGCGAGCAGCTGAATGTCCTGGGGCACATAGCCGATGTTGTAGCGCAGCTCGCTGACGTCGATCTGGCGGATATCCACGCCATCGACCAACAACGAGCCATCATCCGGCTGATAGAGCCCTACCAGCAGTTTTGCCAGCGAGCTCTTGCCCGAGCCGCTTCGGCCAATGATGCCGATCTTCTCGCCGGGACGAATCACCAGATTGATGTTCTTCAGCGCTAGGTTCTGCTGTTGGGGGTACGTGAAATTGAGCTGGCGGCATTCAATGGCGCCCTGCAGCACCTTGCGGCTGAGCGGGCGCTCTTCGAAATTGCGCTCCTGGGGCAGCTCCATCATTTGATCGACCGACGTCATGGTCACCCGTGCCTGCTGATAGCGCGTCAGCAACCCGGAAAGCGACGCCAGCGGGCTGAGCGCACGGCCACTGAGCATATAGCAGGCAATCAGGCCACCCATGCTCAGGTGACCGTCGATGATCTGGTACACACCGAAGACAATCATGATCACCCCGGCCAGTTGCTGGATCAGCAAGGTGATGTTCATCGCCAGGCCGGACAGCATCTTCACCCGCAACTCAAGGCGACTGAGGGTGCCGATGGTCTGTTCCCACTGATACTGGCGTTCGCTTTCGGCGTTGTTGACCTTTACCGCATCCAGCCCGGCCAGGGTTTCGATCAGGCTCGACTGTCGCTCGGCTCCCAGCGCCATGGTCCGCTCCATGGTCGCTACCAGGGGTTTCTGCAACGCATAACCGATGGCCAGGGCGATCGGGAAGGCCAGCACCGGTATCCACACCAGATGGCCGCCGAGGATCGCGATAACCATGAAAATCAGCAGGGTGAACGGCAGGTCGATCAGGCTGGTAAGGGTCAGCGAGGCGAGGAAATCGCGCAGACTCTGAAATTCATGGATGTTCTGGGCAAAACTGCCGACCCGTGCCGGCCGGTACTTCATGGTCATGCCGACGATGCGCTCGAACAGCGTGGCCGAGATGATCAGGTCGGTTTTCTTGCCGGCCAGGTCCAGGCACAGGCTGCGCAGGCTTTTCAGGATCAGGTCGAAGAGGTAGGCGCCAGAGATGCCGACAGCCAGCACCCATAGCGTCGCTTCGGCCTGGTTTGGCACGACACGGTCGTAGACGTTCATCACGAACAACGGCGCGGCCATGGCAATGATGTTGATCAGGAAACTGGCGGCGATGGCGTCGGCGTACAACCAGCGCGAACGCTTGAGGGTGTCACGGAACCACGAGCGCGCACGCGGAATCAGCGTGCCGTGATTGACGTCGAATTTGTGCTGCGGCTGGGCAAAAAAGACTTTACCGGTGTAATCGTCAGCCAGTAGCTCGCGGCTGACCAGGGACTCACCGCCATCGCTTTCGCTGAGCAGCACCCGCACCTGATCTTCGCCTTGCCAGCCAAGCAGGACGGCGCTGCGACCGTCCTTGAGCAGCAACAATGCCGGCATGGCAATCGCCGGAATGTCCCCCAGCTTGCGCTGCAACACCCGACCTTGCAGCCCCGCACGAGCCGCCGCACGTGGCAGCAGCTCGACACTCAAACGCTGCTCGGGCAGTGGCAGGCCGGTGGTGAGCATGGCCGCGCTGGCCGGTTTCTGGTGCAGCATGCAAAGAGCGAGCAGACCATCCAGCAACGGATCGTCATGCAACGCGCGCGGATCATGAATGAGTTGAACCCGACTGACTTCTGATTCCACGCTCGGCACTCTTGGCTAACAATTGAACAATGAAGGTCCTGCTCAATTCATACCGGGCAATTGGACCTTCGGCTTCACGTCGTTCTGCACAACGGATGCCAATGGTGCGACCACTCCCTGGCTCTTGAGCAACTCGCCCATGGTCGCCTTGATTCGGTACTGAGTAAATAACTGAATGTTCTTGATCTCCACCAGACGGTGAGAAGAGGTGAACAACTCGTTCTCGCTGTCGAGCAAATCGAGCAGAGTGCGCTCGCCGAGGCTGAACTGACGCTGGTAAGCGGTTCGCACGGCGGTGCTGTGATCAACGTACTGCTGGGCGATCGGCACCTGGGCATTGGCGTTGTTCAGGGCGTTCCAGGCCAGGCCAAGTTCTTCATTCAATTGGCGCAGGGCGTTGTTGCGGATGTCCAGCGCCTGGTTCGACAGGTAGGCCTTGGATTCCAGGTCGGCCTTGTTGCTGCCGCCGGCATACAGGTTGAAGCGCATGCGCAGCATGGCCTGCCATTCGTTGTTATGGCCGTTCTGACCATCGATATCGTTGTCTGCGGTGCGACCCAGTTCAGCATCGAAGCGCGGGTAGAAGGTCGACTTGGCCGTGTCGTACTGCTTTTCGGCGGCGGCGATGTCGGATTCGGCCGAGCGCAGGATCGGGCTGTTTTCCAGCATCTGCGCGCGGGCTTCATTCAGGTTGGCCGGCATCAGCGCCAGGAAACTCGCCGGGCGCTCCAGTTGATCGGGCATCTGGCCGACAGCGGACAGGTAGTTGGTTTCGGCATCAGCCAGGTTGGTCTGCTCGGTGATCAGGTTGTTGCGCGCCTGGGCCATCCGCGCCTCTGCCTGATCGAGGTCGGCGCCGCTGCCGACGCCACGCTGGGTGCGCAGCTGGATCTGGTCGTAAATGCGTTGGTGGCTCTTGAGGTTGTCCTCGGCCAGGCGCACGAATTCGCGACGGGTCAGCACGTCGAGATAGACCTGGGCCACGGTCAGCCCGGTACGCTCGGAAGTACTCAGCAGCGAATAGGCGCGGGAGTTGACGGTGGCTTGTTGACGCCCTACTTCGCTGGTCGTCGCAAAACCGTCAAAAACCATTTGGGTCAGTCGCAAGCTCGATTCACTGCGGTTCAGATTTTCCCAGTGGTTGTTGCTGCCGTCCCCGCGTGTGGTGACGCTGTCAGTGCCTTCGCGGCCATAACCACCCAGCAAGTCCACTCGTGGGAGGTATCCCCCTTGCGCTGCCTTTAACTGATAGTCCGCAGCCAAACGACTGTTTACCCCTGCCTGGACTTCCGGATGGACATCCAATGCCTGTTGCATGGCTTCGGGTAAGGATTGCGCTTGTACGAAAGACGCGGCGAGCGCGAAGGGTATAGCCATGAACAAAGGCGAACGCATTGTAGGAATTTCCCAGGACTTCTTGTCTTGAATCACGACTGAAAAACGCGCCGTGTCGGAAGATGGCGAGCGGAATGACCGTATGTCGGAAAGTTCGAAAGCGGAACTGGATCACATACCAAGGACAGGTCACAGCTCAAATATCAATGTGACATTACTGGGGCGATTGTTTAGGATGGCTCCAAGAAGGTCAATAGTTTGGCATAAAGTTAATAGCGAAAAAATATAGCCAAAATATTGACGAATTGAAGCGTCAAACTTGTGCATCTATTTTGCAATGTAACGTCCAGACTGGTCGGCGCAGACGCCATCAGGTCTATGGAAGTCAACTGAACGTGACACCCCGGAGAGTCTTCAATGAGCAGTGTTGTTGCCATCGTCAAAAGCATTGTCGGTCAAGTTTTCGTGGTGTCCCCAGAGGGCATCCGCCGCGTTCTCGTTGAAGGCGACAAACTGTTCGCCGGGGACCAGATCGACACTGGCCTGTCCGGTGCCGTGTCCCTGGAACTGGCCGATGGCCGCACCCTCGACCTGGGCCGCGACACTCAGTGGAGTGCTGACGCGCCGGACTCCAGTGCTGACCTGGCAGCGGCCACCGCACAAGCCGCGCCGTCCGTTGAAGAGCTGCAACAAGCCATTGCCGCCGGTGCCGACCCGACCAAAGACCTTGAAGCCACCGCCGCGGGCCCGACCGCCTCAGGTTCGGGTGGTGCCGCCGGGGGCGGTCACAGCTTCGTGATGCTTGACGCCACGGCAGGCCGCGTCGACCCGACCATCGGCTTCCCAACCGCCGGTCCTGAATCCACGGCCACTCCCACTACGCTCGATACTGGCAACCAGAACTCCACGACCATCACGACCCTCAACGCTCCGAGCGTACTGACTGCGGATACGGGCACTCTGGCCGAAGACAGCGTCGCGACGGGCAACGTACTGAACAACGATAGCGATGCCGAGACACCGCTCAGCATCGCCAGCTTCACCATCGCCGGCGTCACCGGCAGTTTCAGCGCAGGCCAGACAGCGACCATCGTCGGCGTCGGTACGTTGACCATCGGCGCCAATGGCAACTACACCTTTACTCCGGACGCCAACTACAACGGTGCCGTACCGCAAGTCACGTACACCACCAGCACCGGCTCGAGCAGCACTCTGGATCTCACCGTGACCGCGGTCGATGATCCGAGCATTTTGACTGCCGACACCCAAACCATTGCTGAAGACACCGCCGCGATCGGCAACGTGCTGAACAATGACAGCGACATCGATAACACCCTGAGCGTGGTCACCTTCACCATCGACGGTGTTCCTGGCACCTTCACCGCGGGCCAGACGGCGACCATTGCCAACGTCGGCACCCTGGTGATCGGGGCCGACGGCGCCTACACCTTCACACCGGCCGAGAATTACAACGGCACAGTGCCAACCGTGAGCTACACCGTCACCGACGGCTCCACCTCGACGCTGAACATCGGTGTTACGCCGGTTGATGACAGCTTTATCGATGCCAGCGAAAGCGTGACCACCGCTGAAGATGCCCCGGTGACCGGCAGCGTCCTTACTGGCACCTCGAGCGTCGACGGCCCGGTCAGTGTGGTCAATTTCACCATTGGTGATACCACCTACGTCGCCGGCCAGACCGCGACTATCGCCAACGTCGGCACCCTGGTGATCGGGGCCAACGGCACCTACACCTTTACTCCGGACGCCAATTACAACGGCAGCGTGCCGACCGTGAGCTACACCGTCACCGACGGTTCCGGCAGCAATGTCACCTCGACCCTGAACATCGACGTCACCCCGGTTGACGACAGCTTCACCGACCTCAGCGAAAGTGTGACCACCACTGAAGATGCCCCAGTGACCGGTAGCGTCCTCACTGGCACAAGCAGCGTCGACGGCCCGGTCAGCGTGGTGAACTTCACCATTGGTGATACCACCTACGTCGCCGGCCAGACCGCGACCATCGCCAACGTCGGCACCCTGGTGATCGGGGCCAACGGCACCTACACCTTTACTCCGGACGCCAATTACAACGGCAGCGTGCCAACCGTCAGCTACACCGTCACCGACGGTTCCGGCACGGACGTCACCTCGACCCTGAACATCGACGTGACCCCGGTCGACGACAGCTTCACCGACCTCAGCGAAACGGTCTCTACCCAGGAAGACACCGTCGTCAGCGGCAGTGTGTTGACGGGCACCTCGAGCGTCGACGGTCCGGTCAGCGTGGTGAATTTCACCATCGAAGGCGTTCCTGGCACTTTCAACGCCGGCCAGACGGCGACCATCGCCAACGTCGGCACCCTGGTGATCGGGGCCAACGGCACCTACACCTTTACCCCGGACGCCAATTACAACGGCAGCGTGCCAACCGTGAGCTACACCGTCACCGACGGTTCCGGCAGCGATGTCACCTCGACCCTGACCATCAGCGTGACCCCGGTCGACGACAGCTTCACCGACCTCAGCGAAAACGTGACCACCACTGAAGACACCGCCGTCACCGGCAGCGTCCTCACCGGCACCTCGAGCGTTGACGGTCCGGTCAGCGTGGTCAATTTCACCATCGGTGATACCACCTACGTCGCCGGCCAGACCGCAACCATCACCAACGTCGGCACCCTGATCATCGGGGCCAACGGCACCTACACCTTTACGCCGGACGCCAATTACAACGGCAGCGTGCCGACCGTGAGCTACACCGTCACCGACGGTTCCGGCAGCAATGTCACCTCGACCCTGACCATCAACGTCACCCCGGTCGACGACAACTTCACCGACGCGAGCGAAAGCGTGACCACCGCTGAGGACACCGCCGTCACCGGCAGCGTCCTCACCGGCACGAGCAGCGTCGACGGCCCAGTCAGTGTGCTCAACTTCACCATCGGTGAAACCACCTACGCCGCTGGCAGCACCGCGACCATTGCCAATGTCGGCACCCTGGTGATCGGCGCCAACGGCGCTTACACCTTCACCCCGGACACCAATTACAACGGCAGCGTGCCGACCGTGAGCTACACCGTCACCGACGGCTCCGGCAGCAATGTCACCTCGACCCTGAACATCGACGTCACCCCGGTCGACGACAGCTTCACCGACCTCAGCGAAACGGTCTCTACCCAGGAAGACACCGCCGTCAGCGGCAGCGTGTTGACGGGCACTTCGAGCGTCGACGGCCCGGTCAGCGTGGTGAATTTCGCCATCGACGGCGTGCCTGGCACCTTCACAGCGGGCCAGACCGCGACCATCGCCAACGTCGGCACCCTGGTGATCGGCGCCAACGGCGCCTACACCTTCACCCCGGACGCCAATTACAACGGCACAGTGCCAACGGTGAGCTACACCGTCACCGACGGCTCCGGCACGGACGTCACTTCGACCCTGAACATCGGTGTTACACCGGTTGATGACAGCTTCACCGACCTCAGTGAAAGCGTGACCACCGCTGAAGACACGGCTGTCACTGGCAGCGTGTTGACGGGCACCTCGAGCGTCGACGGCCCGGTCAGCGTGGTGAGTTTCTCCATCGACGGCGTTCCTGGCACTTTCAACGCCGGCCAGACCGCGACCATCGCCAACGTCGGCACCCTGGTGATCGGCGCCAACGGCGCCTACACCTTTACGCCGGACGCCAACTACAACGGCAGCGTGCCGACCGTCAGCTACACCGTCACTGACGGTTCGGGCAGCAACGTCACTTCGACCCTGAACATCGGTGTTACACCGGTCGACGACAGCTTCACCGACCTCAGTGAAAACGTGACCACCGCTGAAGATACCGCCGTGAACGGCAGCGTCCTCACCGGTACGAGCAGCGTCGACGGCCCGGTCAGCGTGCTCAACTTCACCATCGGTGAAACCACCTACGCCGCCGGCAGCACCGCGACCATTGCCAACGTCGGCACCCTGCTCATCGGGGCCAACGGCGCCTACACCTTTACGCCGGACGCCAATTACAACGGCAGCGTGCCAACGGTGAGCTACACCGTCACCGACGGTTCCGGCACGGACGTCACCTCGACCCTGAACATCGGTGTTACACCGGTCGACGACAGCTTCACCGACCTCAGCGAAAACGTGACCACCACTGAAGACACCGCCGTGACCGGCAGCGTGCTCACCGGTACTTCGAGTGTCGACGGTCCGGTCAGCGTGGTGAATTTCTCCATCGACGGCGTTCCTGGCACTTTCAACGCGGGCCAGACCGCAACCATCGCCAACGTCGGCACCCTGGTGATCGGCGCCAACGGCGCTTACACCTTCACCCCGGACACCAATTACAACGGCGCGGTGCCGACCGTCAGCTACACCGTCACCGACGGCTCCGGCAGCAATGTCACTTCGACCCTGACCATCAGCGTCACGCCGGTCGACGACAGCTTCACCGACCTCAGCGAAACGATCTCCACTCAAGAAGACACCGCCGTGACCGGCAGCGTGCTCACCGGTACTTCGAGTGTCGACGGTCCGGTCAGCGTGGTGAATTTCACCATCGACGGTGTTCCTGGGACTTTCAACGCCGGCCAGATGGCGACCATCGCCAATGTCGGCACCCTGGTGATCGGGGCGAACGGCGCCTACACCTTTACGCCGGACGCCAATTACAACGGCGCGGTGCCGACCGTCAGCTACACCGTCACCGACGGTTCCGGCAGCAATGTCACCTCGACCCTGGCCATCAACGTGACGCCGGTCGACGACAGCTTCACCGACCTCAGCGAAACGGTCTCTACCCAGGAAGACACTGCCGTCAGCGGCAGTGTGTTGACGGGCACGAGCAGCGTCGACGGTCCTGTCAGCGTGGTTAATTTCTCCATCGACGGCGTTCCTGGCACTTTCAACGCCGGCCAGACCGCGACCATCGCCAATGTCGGCACCCTGGTGATCGGGGCAAATGGCGCCTACACCTTCACCCCGGCCGATAACTACAACGGCGCGGTGCCAACCGTCAGCTACACCGTCACTGACGGTTCCGGCACGGACGTCACCTCGACCCTCAACATCAGCGTCACCCCGGTCGACGACAGCTTCACCGACCTCAGCGAAAACGTGACCACCACTGAAGACACCGCCGTCACCGGCAGCGTCCTCACCGGCACCTCGAGCGTCGACGGCCCGGTCAGCGTGGTGAGTTTCGCCATCGACGGCGTTCCTGGCACTTTCAACGCGGGCCAGACCGCAACCATCGCCAACGTCGGCACCCTGGTGATCGGCGCCAACGGCGCTTACACCTTCACCCCGGACACCAATTACAACGGCGCGGT